>JAGLDA010000123.1 GCA_023145955.1 Bacteroidales bacterium | reverse complement strand
ATGCCTAGGAATAAAGATAATGCACTTTGTTGTGGTGCTGGTGGTGGACAAATGTTTAAAGAAGCCGAAAAAGGTGATAAAGAAATTTTTGTAGAGCGCTCAGACGAGGCTATGGATACAAATGCTGATATTATATGCACTGCATGCCCTTTCTGTATGACAATGCTTACTGATGGTGTAAAGTATAAAAATAAAGAAGAAGAATTTAAGAACTTAGATTTAGCAGAGATTATCTCTCAAAATTTAGGATTATAATTATTTAGTTAGTTAATATATAGTTGTTAATTAGCCGCCTATTTTTATTAGGCGGCTTTTTTCACTCCTACTAAACGCTATATATAGTCTTTAAGAATTATACCAAATATAAAAGCAAAGCTGTCAATAAATTCGTTACCCCAACTTCCGCAGGCAGGTTTTTACGTTTTCTAGCACTTAAAAATTAAACTATAACTTCGGCTATACTTTCTAAAGATTATAAAACAAGAAAATTTTATAATTTATTTCGAAAGGTTTGATTCCAAATTGGTATTATCGTTTAAGAGTAATTAAGATCTATTTTTCATTCCCACGATAATTCCAAATATTAGATTAAACAAAAAAAGCTACATCCCAAGGAATGTAGCTTTCATTTTATTTAAATACTGTTATTGTTTTCTAATATTTAGAAAGCAAAGTTTACACCTATGTTAAATCCATAAGAAGAATAAACTGTAGAAGAACGTAAGTCATCAAGAGGCTTACTAGCATCAGGACTTGTATTATAACTACCATTATTAGACGATGCATCTAACTCATCAACAAAAGTTGTTTCTTTTTGAATAGTCGTCATACCAGGTAATTGATCAGCACCATTAACAGAATACTTAGTAACTTCACTAGAAGAACCACGGATAGTTAAACCTGTGTACTGTAGCTCACCAAATAAATTCAAGTTATCGCTTAATGCATACTCATAACCTAAAGCACCAGCAAATCCTATAGAGAATTTACCTTTAAACTCCATCTCAACATCAGCAGTAGTTGTTGAAGCACCAGGAGTTACTTCTTTTTTAGTAACAACAGTTTTACCCATTACTGGAACAATAATTCCAAAACGACTATAAACACCCATATCAGATTTCATAACAAGCTGAGGAACTAATCTTAACTGATTAGATTTTGCTGTTACATCATTTGAATAAACCATCCCTGGAGCCATTGTCAATTCAACATCACCAATAACACCTTCAGCACTCATAAAATAGTCAATACCAAGTTCAAAACCTAAGTTATCACTAAAGAAATACCCAACTTTAGCTCCAAGCTGAAGTCCTTGACCCATACTTCCCCACTCAATAGATTGAGAGTTATCAGTCATAATAGTTCCAGCCTCGTACTTGTTAGCACCAAGACCATAACCTAATTTTGCTCCAACATAAAGTTGAGCGCTCATTGTTGTAGCTAAAAAAATTGCCACTACAAATAGTAAATTCTTTTTCATAATTTTTAAATTTAAATTTATGTAATTTATCAAAACAAATATAGATATTTTGCACCATATAATGATATCTATTATTTAACTAATTCACAAAAGATTGTTAATAACAGATTTAGTAGTATTGAAGCTGAGAATAATGTATCACTATTTCAATTAAGACTATCGATTAGATTACAAAAAAAAATTACTGAGCAAGTGTAAATCGGAGGCTAATACCAGCCTTAATATTTGAAGTAGGATATTGAGTAGAAACGAATGGATTATTAATAACTTGGTCGTAAAACATTCTAAATGTTAGATTTCTACTAAACTCATAATCTCCTGAGAAGTTAATAGACATAATGCTTTGCCCTTGGCTAATCTGATCTATATCTTCGATTAATTTACGAAGTATGGTTTTATTTTTACGAATAGAAAAATCTAGCTTAATGTTTATATCACTCTTAAAAATTTTAGAGCCACCACCAAGTTTAAGTTTTAGCGGAACCTCTTTAAACCTATAACCTGTACCAATAATTAATTCGTCACTTTTTATCTCAGTAATCTGATTATTAGCAAAACTCATGGCAATATTTCTACTTTTACGAACTGCTACTTTAAGAATAAGGCTATTTTCAAGCGTCATATCTAAGTTAATAAGTGGACTATACTGCTCATTAACACTAACCATAGACATATCATATTCAGGAATAAAATTATTTCCTAATTGATCACGTACCCACGCCACTCCATCATCACCAATTTTATAAAGCACATTATTAGTAAAATTACCAACAGAATATGTACTTGTATATGCATGAGTTAAATTTATAGATTTAAACCATTGGCTAATAAATTCTATCTTGGTAAGTCCATTATAAGAAAACCTCCAATTTGGCAATGGAATTTTAGGGAAAGCCACCAATCCAATATTATTAGGATCTTGACCACTATAAGCCGAAAGGAATGAATACAACATTACCTCCCTATTTGTACGAGAGTATCCATCAGGATACAACTCTCCATTAAGAGTATCCAATGCATAAGTTCCATCCCAAGCTCTAGTACCACTATTAGCAAGTCGCTCTGCAATAGGAAGCAAAAACTCTTTAAAATTCTCAAAAGTTTGATTCATATGAGTTTTGGGGTCATCTAAAACAAAGCTTGTCATAAAAGTATTATACGACATAGAAAATGAACCCGCTCTTGTAGGTGTATAAGAGGCATAGGTATTCAATACAGTATCGTATCGCCAATATTCCTGAGCAATTTCAGCGTAATTACGCAAGAATGTAAGCTCAATTTTCATACTAGGAACAGGCTCTATGGTAATACGTCCATTTATATTTGAGCTATGCTTTCTTATAGTCGGGTTATTAAGCTGTTGGCTTTCAGAAATCCATCCATTTTCGGAAGCACGTTGAGCGATATTAACTTGCGATCCCAAAATAAAATCCCAACCTGGAGCAAATCCACTATTCCAATTAGCTCCAAATGCACCAGGAGATTGATTAAATCCTGGCAATAATGTACCATTAGCTTCTGTATAGGATAAATTAGCACTACGAACCATCATCATTACTCGCAATGATGCATCAAGAACAATTTTTCCCCAATTTTTCTTTGCATTTTTTATAGAATCTTGATCTTCAGTTGGTATATTCATTCTAAAAGAATTTGCACCACGTCCATTCTTATTTCCCTTCTGATTTATCTTTTTTAGATAATTAACCTTATTATATAGCCTTGTCAGGTTACCCGTTACATTTAGCTGCTTTTTATTTGAGTTTTCAATAGTATTCCCTAAAAACTGAGTGGATAATGGCGATGCTGTCCATCTATAGGTGCCACCATATCTAGTAGTTACATTTATCCAGCTTAAAATAGGTATCTTATTTATAGGCACAGCATAATTAATATTATAAGATTGATTAAAATTGGTAGTTCTACCAAAATCAGAAACATTTTGCCATACCGTATCTCTATATTCATTCCATCCCGAAGAATTTTTATCCACTATACCTGCAGGCTCATCAATTCTAGCTTGCACATTAGCTTTATAATCTAACTTTAGGCTACGACTAAAATCATAACGTAGATTATAATTTCGCGTCCAACTAAATGTTTTTACATAAGTAGGCGCTATGATAATAATTGAGCGCGTTTTCTTACGCATCAAATTTTCGTTATATAGTCTGTCAATATCGGTACGGAATCCAATTTGCTTAGGTAATAAATTAAAATTGAAATCCCTAACTAATCGTAGGTACTTATATTTTCTAATAAATTTTACACTAGAAAATGGTTTATAATTTTTAGGCTTTTTAGTATAATTATACCCAACTCCCCCTTTATATCTTTTTTTATCATCATACTCAATATCAATATTACTATGAAATTGTTGTGAATACTGGTATGTAAAATCAAAATTTTCGACATCATAAATGCGTGGCTTACTGGAAGTTCCAGTACGCATTTTTTTCATATTCATAAGATTAAAACTCGTCCGCTTGGTATAATCTGTAGATATCATTCTTACCGAATCACGGTCTGCTTTAGTTTTAAAAGTAGCAAGGTCATCCTCATATTTTATATCAGGATTCATAGGATTAAACTCAGGATCCTTAAAGGTTTCACTAATATCAAAGTGCATTGGAATACGTATCCCCGATTTTTCTTTAAAGAACTTTCCCAGTTCAAGATTAGTAGCAAAATCATAACCATAAATATTCTCTTGCTGACGCTGATTAACTTTCTCCTCTATTGAGCCAAAGCCAGCAGTACTAATATTACCCGCAAGAACAACATTTCCTAAGTCTGCCAAATCTGCTGCAATCACAGTATTTGCTGCCCATCCCCCTTCTTCATCAAAATCGGTAACACGAAGCTCGTTTACCCATACTTCAACACATTTATCAAGACCATCATCTGCAGCACTTCCTGGTATTGATTTAGGGTTTCTAATACCCATCATTATGGTCTTTACCGAACTCAGTGTAGGCGTACCTACAATTGTAATTTTATTTCCACCATCAATTGCAATAAATGGAGTTGTCATAGATATATTGCCTCCAGGATTTTCTCTAATGGCAATATTTCTTGCTTGCTTAGCATTTAGTAATTTCTTGAGCTCTAGGTTAATTTCGTTAGCACTAGGCCAAATAATTTCATCATCAGTGGTATACCATGGAGTAAGTTGCAAAGGAATTTCATATTCGTAATAGTTTTCTGTAAAATCCGTTCCTAAACGAATAAAGAAATGTAAATCTCCATTTTGTATATTCTTATCTTGATATGCTTGCTCTGCATGTATAAACATATTCAACTTCTTATACCTACGAAAATCAAAATCAGTAGTTTTATACGCTGCTCGGGCATCACCATCTTGCAAATTACAAACCTTAAGAACCACACTCTGCTCATTCATTTGAGATGTACGCGCAGGATTATAGGCAAGCTCTCTTTCAATGCCTGGAGGCAATACATACGGGATAGGATTACGCTTACCATTCTCCTCAATATTTACTCTTGTAACATCAAAACTTGTTGCACCATTTCCATTTCCAGGGATATAATCTCCTGGTGATAATAATTCATCACCATACTTACGCCACTCATTCCTTATAAGTTCAAGAGTAGCAAATCGTAGTACCGCTCTTTCAGAAAAATTCTTCATAAACATCCTCATAAAACGGATGGAAGTAAAATCCTGAATTTGCCCAACAACCTTATCTGGCTCAGTAACAGGAATCCTAAACTGATACCATTTTACCTTAGCATTTTCGCCATTCTTTAATTTTACACTAGCTTCATATATATCAGAAATAAAGTTTTCTCCTTGAATCATCTTACTAGGAGTAAGTTGAACACGGTACTGAAAATATCTTTCTTCCTCGCTTAGAGTATTATCTTGATTAATATCTTCAACATCAGGTATTGTAGAAGAAGTGGTAGGATATGTTTCTGGACTTTGCTGCGCTGTAGGTGAGTTACCATCAACTCCATTATACTTTTTATATCGTTCTAATATTGATAGAAAATCATTATCATAATCTGAGCCTCTAAAATAATGGTAATCATCATTTGAGGGGTCATTATCAGCATCGATATATGCTTGAGAACCCGTGCCATATAAAGCACCTATTCTATCCATATACTTCACTTGATAAAAACTTCTTTCATCAACTGTTCTAAGCCCATCATAACCCACATCTTGATATTCTCTAGCATCAGGATTATTATCAAAAGAGTTTGTCATTGCTTGCAAAGTAGGGACTATGCCCCAAATTGTTGTATCCACATTGCTAAGCACATCGGAAGTAGGCAATCCATTTTCGAAAGCCTTTCGGCCATCTCTAAGAATATCCTCAGAAATATCTCCTAAGTTAAAGTATAAATCACCACCATTTTGCACTGCTTGCTCAGGACCGGTGCCATCAGGATCAATAAACGGATCCATCATCCAAAATTCAATATACTCAACATTAGTAGCCGTAAAGTCAGTACTCTCAATCTTTCGCATTATTCCACCCCACCTACTCTCTGGACGCAAAAGAGTACCATCAGGATTTATTCCTGCCGATATTCCACCGCCTTCCACATCGAAGTTATAAGGGCCTCGTTCGTTTGGATAATATGCTAAGTTGAAAACTGGTAAATTAGTTGGCACATTACCTGTTTGTTCTTTATTGGGAAATACTTCTTTTTCAAACACCTCGCGAACGAAGTGATTAGACTGAGCATCTTTATCATTCTTAATATAATCTGGAGTAAGGTTATTATTTCTAACAAATAATGGATCAATTACATACCATGCTAATTTTGCTCTATTATATCCAATTTCCAAAGAGTTTTTAATGCCAGCCTCAGGAAACATATCCACAGAAAACTGTCCCATAGGAGTACTAGCCAATTTCCACCTTCCGGTATTCATAAGGTCAATACCTGATGAACTTCCTTCAAAATCATCAATATACGAAACTCCTGTATTGCCTAGTGCACGGGGATGCCCAGGAATCATATGTGCAAATTCTCCAGTAATACTAATCGTTGATGGCGCTTTTGTATCAATAAAAGGGATTTTGTCAATCATTTTTGTTAGCCAACGAGAGTCTTTCTGATAACTACCATCAAGGCCCCAAATAGTGTTTGAAATAGGCTCATCACCAGTATTAACTTTTTGTGTTAATGGGCGCTCTGTTAGGTTCATAATAGTAGCCCCAACCATAAAATCTTTATTAATCTCATAATCAACATGAGCCCCTAATAAAGTCTTGGACTGCACATTAAACATTGAATTACTCTCCAGCGAAATATTAATTGGAGTACCAGAGTTAAGAACTCCTTCATTTATAATTTTTACTCTACCAAGTGTATAATCTACAGTATAATCTACATTCTCGCGCAGAGGAACGCCTCCAGCCGTTACTTTTACTGAGCCTTGAGGTATATTCATAGCCATAAGTGATATCTCCGATCCTTGACCAGATTTATATCTACCTTCCATGGCAAATCTATTTTTATCAGGATACTGCCTAGCAAGATGTTTTGTAAGAGTATAAAGAGAATCGTAAGCATACTTGGTTGCCAGTTGCGAATTGGGATCATTGGGATCTATTGCCTTACGAAGGTCTTCGCCAAAAGGTTCTAGTACTGGAAAGAAAATCCTACCATTGCGTGATTCCACAGTACCACCATTTGTTGCAGCACCATCAATATAATCAAATACCCCATCAGAAATAGGGTCAAGCTGAGTATTCAAATTATCAAGCCCCATAGCCTCAATAAGTGGTTTTCCACTAATTGCGCCTTCAGAAATAAACCCTGTAGGAACACCAAATTCTGGATTTTCATATACTACATTAAGTCTAAAATCTTCAGCAGAAAGCTGATAAGCTTGTAAAGAATAAACATTCTTCATCATCAGGTTCCAGGTAGGTACTCTTGTATTTACATTTGTAGATTTAAGCAACTTAACCATTAAGTTTTGTGGAGCTACCACACCTTGATCAGAAAATTCACCAACCTGATGTACAGTAGTATCGCCTACAATTGTATACTGATAAGCTACTGCTAGTACTTGGTCAGGATTTAGGCGAGAGTTTATGGAAACAAAACCTAATTTTGAATTTATAGTAAATTCTCTAGATGTTAGTTTACGAGCATTCTCTACTTTTTCAAAATCTTGGCCAGCAATCATATTATATGGCGAACCACTCAGATAACTACTTACAGAATTTATATCTCGCACCGAGTTAGAATTTGACAATAGCCCTGAATACAAATCATTAGCATTATTATCTGGTAAGCCCATAGGATTACCAATAATAGGGAATATAACATCGCTACGGAATGGATCACTTTCTCCTAAATCCATATAAGCAACAATATTTCTATTTTCTCTTACTGGCGCTCCAATTGTAGTTACCCAAACCTCTACCTTGGTAATATTTACACCTGAATTAATAGCAGGGAGGTTTTTAAGAGCTTCGTTATAATGATCGCGGAAATAGTGAGAAAGAAAAAAGTGCTTATTCTCCTCATACTCATCAGCTTTAACATAAAACTCTTGGAGCTGTGCCCCGCCTTCTACTGTAATATTTTTGGATTCGCTTCTTTGCTGGGAAAATACTGTAGTAACAGTGGTTTTTCCAAATTTCCATTTAGTTTTTATACCAAAAAGCGATTGTGAGCCTTGGATTAGAGAAGTGCTTAAAGGCATAGAAACATCACCGGCCTCTATTAATTGAAGTATTTCATCTTCATCACCTTCGTAGGCAAGTTTCATTTTATTATCAAACTCGAAATTTGCTTCAGTATTATAATTTATTCCAAAATCAATCTTATCACCAACTTTGGCTCTAACATTCATCTGTATTTTTTCTTGAAAATCGAAATTAGTGACTCTCTGCTGCTTAACATTAAGAGAAGGGTCTTCCCTTTTTGAGGAATTGACCCCAAAAATAAGCTCTGCACTTCCTTGAGGCCTTATATCAATAGTATTGCTACCAAAAATAGTGCTAAAAGCCTTGCTACCAATATGCAGTTTAGGAATAACTGAGCTGCTAGCTCCAAGTCCATCTTGTTGTGCTCTACTGCGGAAATAAGCTTGACTGGCATTATTTCTCTCATAATCCATATATTCTTCAAGAGTCATAGAATAGGGAACTCCTATTGGAATATCGCCTATCATTTGCTGAAAGATATATTTTCCAGTTTCAGGATCGTAGGTTATGCTCGTAGTTTGGTTTGATGGATTATTTAGATATAAAGGGCTATTTCCTGCAGGCTCGTAGGGCGAATTGCCACCTTGCTGTACAGGGTAAGTTATGGTATCACCATTATCGGGAGTATCAATAGGCAAAGCAGGTAATAAGTTCTCAGAAGAATAATCATGAAGTGGCACTATAGCCAATCCATTACTTCCCTGCACAAACAGCCAAAATGATATTCCAAAAATGGATAAAAATAAAGTTCTAAATATAGCTTTCAAATTAGTCCTTAATATCTGTTAATTAAAGGATTTTAAGTGCAAAACGCACTAAATTTTCAACCTTAGTTGATAACCCTTCGCTTTTAATAACTTTTTCTAAAGCTTTTTCTGCAGATTTTCTAGCAAAACCAAGCATTATAAGAGCAGATAACGCCTCATCTTTGTTTGTATTGTGCGAATTGGCAAAAATTTCTGTAGAAGTATTTTCTTTTGCAACCTTATCCTTAAGATCTAAGATTAATCTTTGGGCAGTTTTTGCACCTATACCCTTCACAGATTTAAGTATATCAACATTTTCCGTAACTATAGCATTTGCAATTTCGTCTGTTGACATTGCAGATAAAATCACTCTTGCTGTATTGGCACCTACACCAGAAACTGAAATCAATAATCGAAATAAATTTCTTTCGCCTTTTTGAGAAAACCCAAATATCGTATGAGAGTCCTCTTTCACCACTAGATGAGTGTATAATTTTATATCTGATTTGCCTTCTATTTGAGAGAACGTTTGCAGTGAAATATTTATAAAATACGCCACTCCATTACAATCTATAACTGCCTCTGTGGGAGACTTCTCTATTAACTTACCCTTGAAATACTCGTACATAATTATCCTTCAAATAGTTTGTGTTTTTCTAATTTGCTAAAGTATAAAATTCAATGCTTAGTTTTAAGAATATTTAACACTATTTTATATGCTAGAATTGGGTCTATAAATATTATGTACATAATCTTAAGAAATGCTATTATTGATTATTAATTCTCTCCGCAAGTTTTACCAATTGGCTGTGTCATAAGTACTCAAAAAACAAAAAATATGAATTGCAATAAAATACAATCATTATCAATAGAATTTCTTAATAAAGAGATAAATGAAGATATGATTCATCAAATTGAGATACACATTGCAGAATGTGCGCAGTGCAACGCATACTATAATTTCACAGAAAAAGCATTTCAACAAATCCATAATGAGAAATCTGAAAGCAGTATTCCTAATTTTTACGAAGATGTAATTAGTAAAATCCATAAGGAGGAAAAGCGATTTGTTATTCCTCAGTTTATTAAAGTTGGCGTAGCGGCAGCAGCCATATTCGTAGCTATGTTGGGAGGCAATTTTTTTGCTAATTATACTTCAACCAATATTGAACAAGGATTTGCTGAAGCTGTTACCGAAGATGTAATTGATATTGATTTAGTAGATAATAATTTTGATCTTTTTAATAATTTTTAAACCATGAATATAAAAAATAATCAGTTTTGGTTTTGGGGTTTTATTATTTTAGCTGTACTCGTTATAAGTGCTGTGAGCACTGTAGGATATAAAGCTTACCGATTTCATAATACTCCTTTTCATAATAAACATACCGAAAGACCTAATAGCAGATGGGGGAATATGAATTTTGATGAAGATCAGCAGAAATTCATCCGAGAAAGCCGCATTAAGCATAGAAATGCTATGTTTGACCTAAAAAAGCAACAAAAAGACATTCATAATAAGCTCTTTTTAGAAATAAGTAAAGAGAATCCTGATGCCGCTATTATACAAATATATAAAGACTCTACATTAGTTCTTTCTACATCGATAATGAATGAGACAATATTTTTTTACGAAACGCTTAAAACTCAACTCAGTCATGAGCAAATGAAAACAATAAATAACCATATAAATAAAGGATTTCATAAATCACCTCGAAGAAGATAAATAATTTAACAATTTAAACTCAATATTATGAACAAATTAAAAATAAAAAGTAGCATAAGTATTATGATAATTTCATTACTTATGCTTACAACTGCAACATTTGCACAACAAGGAAATGGCAACGGAAAAGGAAACAGAAATGGAAAGAGTGCGAACTATAGCCAAAGCAGCAACTATCACAAGATGAATAAAGGTGAGAATATGCTAAATAGAATTCCTGATATTACTGAAGAGCAAAAAACTCAAATAATGAAGTTGAGAACTGATGTTATGAAACAGATGTTGGCATTAAATAATCAGCTATCTGAACTTAAAGCACATCAACGCACACTGTGTACTGCTCCAAAAACTGATATGGATGCCATAAACAAGCAAATAGATAAGCAGATGGTTGTAAAGACTGATATAAAGAAATTACGAGTAAAAACAAATCAAGATATTAGAGCTCTGCTAACTGATGACCAAAGAATATTTTTTGATACTCATAACAAAATGGGTAATGGCAATAGAAACGGTAACAGAAGAGGCCATAATGGTAGAAACTGCCGATAATTACCTTCTATATTTTTAGAGCATAATAATATTATTAGTTAATTAATTGTCTCTTCCTAAATAATCTTAAATGTTTATTATGGGAAGAGGCAATTTTTTTTGGACACTGATTTGCTATGGCATCAAGTTAGAAATATGGGGTTGAACAAGGATTTAAACTAAGCAGAATTATTAGACCTTCTAAATTAAGAATAATTTGAAATCTATAATACTTACATC
>JAGLDA010000122.1 GCA_023145955.1 Bacteroidales bacterium | reverse complement strand
TGTTTTGGTGTTAATTTGGTATTAGCTCGCTCCTGAGTCAAGAATGAAAATATAGACCTGTGCTTGCTTGAAATATAAACCCTATAAAATATTGAAATAAAATAAAAATTCGCGTACGTGCGCAGCGAGATGGAGTGGGAAGTGCGCCTTAAACTATGCTTAGCAACAAAACAAACCTAGTAGAAATAAAAAAAGCCCTAATAAAATTAATTATTAGGGCTTAAGTATTACTTAAAAAAATTGCTTACATCAATTTCATATCATCAAGAGCCTTCATTACAGACTTAACAGCTGCAGAAGAAGTTTCCATATCTTTCATTTCGTCTTCATTAAGATCAATTTCAATAATTTCTTCAATACCATTACGACCTAGGCGTACTGGAGATCCAAGATATACATCATTTTGTCCCCACTGTCCATCAAGAGATACACAAACTGGGAATATATGGTTTTGGTCATTAACTATAGACTCAACCATTTGAGCAGCAGCAGCACCTGGAGCATACCAAGCAGAAGTACCCAATAGTTTAACTATTTCTCCACCACCTTTTTTCGTACGATCGATAATAGCATCAAGCTTATCATCATCAATAAGATCTGTTACAGGAATACCCGAAACAGTAGTATATCGTTTAAGAGGCACCATTGTATCACCATGTCCACCCATTAGTAGAGCTTGAATATCGTTTGGCGAAACACCTAATTCAGTAGCAAGAAACGCCTTATAACGAGAAGTGTCAAGGATTCCGGCCATACCAAATACTTTATTAGCAGCTTTACCAGAAGCTTTATGAGCAGCATAAGTCATTACATCAAGAGGATTGGCTACAACTATAATAATAGCATCAGGAGAAGCTTCCATTACGTTTTCAACCACATTCATCATTATTTTTGCATTGGTAGCAATAAGATCATCACGGCTCATTCCTGGCTTACGAGGAATACCCGAAGTAATAACTACTACTTCAGAACCTGCAGTTTTTGAATAATCATTAGTATATCCATTTACGCGAGTATCAAAATGGTTAATAGCTGCAGCTTCCCATATATCAAGGGCTTTTCCTTCTGCAAATCCTTCTTTAATATCTATTAAAACAACCTCATCTAAGAAGTTTTTTTGCGCTAATACATCAGCGCAAGTTGCTCCAACGTTACCAGCACCTACTACGGTTACTTTTTTCATAATTTATATTTTATATTGTTTTTGTGTATTTTGCAATAAAAAAGATAAAGTTCCAGAATATAATTTCTGAAACTTTATCGAGAATAATATTTACTCTATTTCTTAGTAAGTTCTTCAAGCATATCAGTAGTTAACGACTTAGGACGCTCAAGAGCATATCCTAAAGCTCTATCCCAAGTAATATTAGCCAATACGCCTATTGCGCGACCAACACCAAACATTACTGTATAGAAATCGTACTCTACAATACCATAGAACCACTGAATAACTCCTGATTGAGCATCAACATTAGGCCATGGATTTTTAGCTTTTCCTTGCTCTACCAAAATATCTGGTACAACACGATATAGCATATCTACATACTTAAATATTTTATCATCCGGAAGATGTTTCTCGCAGAACTCGCGCTGAGAAGCATAACGAGGATCTGTTTTACGTAGTACAGCATGTCCAAAACCTGGAATTACAGCACCACCATTTAAAGTTTCCCAAACAAATTTCTTCATTAGTTCTTCTGTTGGCTCTTGACCGTCTAATTTGTCCATTACACCTTGCAACCAACGTAATACTTCTTGATTAGCTAAACCATGTAATGGTCCTGCCAAAGCACCCATACCAGCAGAAAGCGAGTAATAAGCATCAGATAAAGTTGAAGCAACTAAGTGAGTTGTATGTGCAGAAGCATTTCCTGACTCATGATCTGAGTGAAGGATGAAATACATACGTGCAACATCATCATAAGGAGCATCAATACCCATCATCTTAGCAAAGTTAGATCCCATATCCATTTTTGGATTAGCAATAATATCATCATTCTTATACTTATAACGGTATATGAAAGCTGCAATCTCTGGTAAACGAGCTAAAAGATCTGTTGAGTCTTCGAACATAGTATCCCAAGCATCCATTTTATTATATCCATCTTCGTAGAATTTAGCAAACTTACTTTCTTTTTGCATAGCAAGAATTGCTGCATTAAACATTACCATTGGGTGAGAATCCTTAGGCAAAGCTCTCAATACATCAAATACATATGAAGGCACATCGCTTCGTTGTTTGAAATCCTCTACCAATTCCATAGTTTCTTCCATTGTTGGAATCTCACCTGTCAATAGTAAATACCAAAAACCCTCTACATAAGGATAATCTTTACCTTCTGGCTTTGGCAATGCAGCCATAGTTTCAGGAATTGTATAACCACGGAAACGGATGCCTTCCATTGGATCTAGATATGAAATATCGGTAACTAAACATCTTACGCCTCTAGCGCCACCAATTGCTTGAGAAATTGTTACTTCTCCTACTTTTACATCTCCTGATTCTTTCAGTAATTTTGATGTTCTTGGACGATGTTCTTGAATTTTTTCGTACAGTTTCTTTTTTAAAGCTGTCATAATATTTGTTTTTTTATATGCCTATATTTATACAGGCTGGTTTATGTGTGTTATAATAATATATTGCTCTTACTACATGCAATAATAGAGCAAGTGTTTATTTCATTTTTTAATAATTATTTATGGGGATATGCATAGCGTTATCTTCTCCATATAAGGAAAGATACCAATTAAATATATTTTAGTTTTTATATTCATAAATACTATGCAGACTGTGTATTAACATTTTGAAAAGTACTAATTTCGATTGGCGAAATTCATGTATTATTTCGGACTACTAAAGTACAAAAGCTTTTTAATATATAGGATTATAATACTTTATAAAACTCTATTAATAAAATGATATAAATCTGCTTTGTACAACTTCTTTGTCAAAATATAAACTGAGAGGGCTATTTGAAAAATATAATTATTATAATTTTATAAACTGCCATAATAGCATATAATGCATTCATAATAAGTATAATACATAATACTTCACTATAATTGAAATCATTTTTTATTCATAAAAAAAGCCACAATAAAAATTGTGGCCTTAGTATTTTTTAATTTAATATTTATGCTTAGTCAAGCTTTTGCTGTCCGTTAATTGCATCTACAACCGCTATAGCTGTCATATCTACAATTTCGCGAACTGAGCTAGAAAGCTGAAGAATATGAACAGGTTTTTTAAGACCCATAACAATTGGCCCTATAGCCTCTGCATGCCCAATTTCCTGAAGCATCTTATATGCAATATTTCCAGAATTTAAACTTGGGAATATTAATGTATTTACACTTCTATTTCCTAATTTAGAAAAAGGATAACGTTCAATACGAAGATCAGTATTTAATGCAAAATTTGCTTGCATTTCGCCATCAACCATAATATCTGGATGATCTTTGTGAAGAATAGATACTGCCTCACTCATCTTTAATGAACTTTCAGCCTCCGTAGAGCCATAGTTAGAATATGAAAGGAGTGCAATATTTGGATCAAAGCCAAAATTACGAACTTCATTTGCCGTTAATAAGGTAATATCTACCAATTCTTGAGCACTAGGATCTGTATTAATAGTAGTGTCAGCAAGGAAAAATGGTCCTTTTTTGGTATTCATTATATACATACCAGCAATCTTATTAATATCGTCGCGCTTACCTATTATTTGCAATGCTGGACGAATAGCTGAAGCATATTTAGTGTTCAAGCCAGCAATCATTGCATCAGCATCTCCACTCTCCACCATCGCTACACCAAAATAATTCTGATCAAACATTTTATTTAATGCTTGCTTATAATCAATTCCTCTTCTATTACGCTTTTCGCAAAGTATTTTTGCATATTTTTCTCTTGTTTCTGCCATTGCTGACGAAGAGAAATTAACAATTTCTATATCGCTAATGTCTAATGCATATTTTTCTGCATTCTCTTTTATAAGTTTTTCATTTCCTAACAAAAGAGGAATAGCAATACCTTCATTACTAACCTGAATTGCTGCTTGCATTACTTTAATATCATTAGCATCAGTATAAACTACACGCTTTGGCGCTGCCTTAGCTTTTGAATATGCCGATCTCATTATTGAGTTATCGATTCCCATACGTTGGCGAAGCTCTGCCTTATATGCATCCCAATCTTTAATCTCTTGGGTAGCAACACCTGAATCAACTGCTGCTTTTGCTACCGCAACAGAAACATACTCTATCAAACGTGGATCAAGAGGCGTAGGAACAATGTATTCCTTACCAAATCCCATTTCGGTTTTGCCATAAGCTTTTTGTACTACGTCTGGCACAGGCTCTTTTGCCAATTTTGCCAAAGCATATACTGCAGCAATTTTCATCTCTTCGTTAATAGCAGTAGCTCGTACGTCTAATGCGCCACGGAAGATAAATGGAAAGCCTAATACATTATTAATCTGATTTGGATAATCAGAACGTCCTGTAGCAAATATTAAATCTTGACGAGTATCTAAAGCGTCCTCATAAGTTATTTCAGGATCAGGATTTGCCATCGCAAATACAATAGGATCTTTACCCATAGACGCAAGCATTTCCTTACTCATAGCTCCCTTAACAGATAACCCTAAGAAAATATCAGCACCAACCAAAGCTTCCGATAATGTTTCCTTATCGGTATCTCTAGAAAATTCTTTCTTTGCTTCGTTCATATCAGTACGAGAGTTTCTAAGCACTCCTCTACTATCGCACATTAATATATTCTCTGGCTTCACACCTACCGACATATATAAACGTGTACAAGCTGAGGCTGAAGCGCCAGCACCACTAACTACCATTTTTACTTTAGAAATATCTTTTCCTGTTAACTCCAATGCAGAAACCAATCCAGCAGCAGAAATAATTGCTGTTCCGTGTTGATCGTCATGCATTACAGGAATATCTAATGCTTCCTTAACTCTTCTCTCTATCTCAAAACACTCAGGAGCCTTTATATCTTCAAGATTAATACCACCAAAAGTAGGCGCTATTTCTATTACTGTTTCTACAAACTTATCAATGTCCTTAGTACTTATCTCTATATCAAAAACATCAACATCAGCAAAAATTTTAAATAAAAGACCTTTACCTTCCATTACCGGCTTTCCTGCTAGTGCTCCAATATCTCCCAAACCTAGCACTGCTGTTCCGTTTGATATTACAGCCACAAGATTTCCCTTTGCAGTATACTTATATGCATCTGAAGGGGTTTTCTCTATGGCTAAACATGGGTAGGCTACTCCTGGCGAATAGGCTAACGATAAATCTCTTTGTGTAGAATATGGTTTCGTTGGTACTACTTCCACTTTTCCTGGTTTTCCTCCTTGCATATGATAATCCAAGGCTGCTTGTTCTAACAACTTACTCATTACGTTTGTTTTAAATGATACGTGTTATAATAATATTTGTTCAATAGAATCCTATAATTATGTTATGCAAAAATAACGAAAAAACATTTGATACAAGACATAATAATAATCAATAATTCTAATTGCAAAAGTAACACTATATATTAATTATATATTGCTAAGCTACCTTGTTTATCACTTACAAAAAATATATAAGGCTATTTTGGTACTGACAAATGTTGTATATTTGAGCAATAAATATTATTTGAACTAATATTGGGTTTTAAATAAATAATTAAATATTACCAAATAGAAGCAATAAAAGCCACATTTCTTTCTTATAATATAGTATATTACAGCAAAATAATCCTAGGTTTAATAAATATTCATTTTAATCCAAATACTATGAAACGAGCTACAAAATCTGATAACAAGAAAAATATAATAGTATTAAGTGGCGCAGGAATGAGTGCTGAAAGTGGAATTCTTACTTTCAGAGATATGGGTGGAATGTGGCATAGATATAAAATTGATGAAGTTGCAAGCCCTATTGCATGGAGAGAAACCCCACAAATGGTGATGGATTTTTATAATATCAGGCGCAAACAACTTCTTACCGTAGAGCCTAACCTAGCTCACGAAGCTCTAGTAGAGTTGGAAAAAATGTATAATGTGGAAATAATAACACAAAATGTTGACGATTTGCATGAACGAGCAGGCTCTAGCAATGTTACACATTTGCATGGCGAACTTCGCAAAGCTAGAAGCGAGAATGACGAATCATTGATTAGCAATATTGAAGGTTGGGAATTAAAAATTGGCGACTTGGCAGAAGATGGCAGCCAATTAAGACCTCATATAGTATGGTTTGGCGAAGATGTACCACTTATTGATTATGCTGCCGAAAAAGTAAACCAGGCAGATATCCTTATTACTATTGGCACTTCATTATCGGTATACCCCGCAGCAGGACTTATGAGCTGCGCCGATCAAGAATGCAAAAACTACTATATCGACCCTACTGCAAATGAACATAACCTTGACAATATAGAATGCATTGCACAAAAAGCAACAATTGGAGTGCCCAAATTGGTAGAACAATTGATTGCAACAAAATAATATGTAACTATTTGCAGACAATATGCGTCTGTCTTATATTGATAACTTAAAAAATAAAAAAATGAGCGTTTTAAAAGGAATTGGAATTGGAATAGTAATATTTACATTATTATCGTTTACATTTATTTTTCAATCAAGAATTAATGGCAGTGGAAATGTAATAAAACAAACACGAGAGCTTAGCACATTTAATGCTATTGATGCAGGAAATGCTTTTGATATTATTATAACTAAAGGTGACAACCAAAGTGTTGTAATTGAAGCTGATGATAACCTTATGGAGAAAATAATTACTAGCGTAAAAGGTAATGAGCTTAAATTATCCACAAAAGGTAGTATTAATAATTCAACAAAGATGAAAGTTCATATTACTATGGCAGAACTTATTGGAGTGGACCTTAGTGGAGCAGCTACATTATTAAGCGAGTCTCGATTCGATAATGATGATATGGAAATAGAGCAAAGTGGAGCATCTTCAATGGAATTGAAACTTCGCTGCAAAAATTTGGATATTGATATAAGTGGAGCTGCGAATATAAAGCTAAGTGGCTTTACAAACAATATGGAAGCAGAATGCTCTGGAGCGAGTAATATTAGCGCTTTTAATTTAGAGGTAGAAAATGCTGTTGTAGATTGTAGTGGCGCATCAAATGCTAAACTATTTATTACTAAAAGTTTATCTGGAGAAGCTTCTGGAGCATCAAATATTACTTATAAGGGAAGCCCTACAAAAATTGATATAAGAACTTCTGGAGCTAGCGATGTTGATAGAAAATAAAGTGGCCTAAGTAGTTCTGCTTTTTTATATTAATTAACCTCCAATAGTGACACTATTTGCTAGAAAGGGCCAAAGTTAGACCTAGAATGGATAATACACTTATTTTGCTCCATTTGGTTATTTTCCAAAACTTTGGACTATTAACGTATCTAGTTAATTTACTCGACAATATTGAAATTAAACTAAAAATTAGGAAAGCCTGTACCATAAATATAAGCCCAAGAATAATCATCTGAATAGTTATGTTTATCCCATTTGTAGTTATAAATTGAGGCAGAAATGCTATAAAAAATAATGACACTTTGGGATTTAATACATTCATTAAAAAACCCTTCTTAACTAGTTTCGAAAATTTCGATCCTTTATCAATTGTGGTAAATTGCAAATTTAATTCCTGCTTTTTTTCTTGGGTTGCTTTATATGCTAGATAAAAAAGATATGCTGCGCCAAAATATTTAATAATAGAGAATGCAATTGCCGACTTTTGAATAATTATTGATAATCCTGTTGCTGCAGCCAAAGTATGAATAAGTACTCCAAGGCTTAGCCCCATAGAAATAGCTATTCCATCTCGCTGCCCCTTTGTTATGCTTTCTGTTAATACAAATATATTATCTGGCCCTGGCATAAAAGATAAAATAATAGAGGCCCCAATAAATGATAATACTAATCCTAATTCCATAATTTTTCTTTTTACGACAAATACCGCATTATGTAATTACTAAAAATTGTTTAACTGAAATACTCAAACAATTATACAATAGGCTGAGAAACTCAAAATAATTTACTTAATCTCTAATACAACGTATACTAAAGCCATAAAGCTTATTGTCATGGAAACTCCACATTTTGTCACTATCAAACTTTAAACTATAATTTCCATAATTGCCATTACTATCCTCGGTAGCACTCCACCAATACCCTTCCTCAGAAAGGTTAACAAATTCTCCCGTATAGGCACGATAACCACCTGGTAAAGCAGTAAAGCCTGTTGTATTCATAAATTCAGAAAAATCAGAATTACCAACTGCCCCTTCATTTTTTGAAGTATTCCAACCTGAATTAGCCGCTAATGATTTTGCAATCCCATTATCTCCAACAGTACCATTATAGGAATAGCCATTTTTCTTTAAGTAATTTTCTAATTCTATCCATTCGGCATTTGTTGGTATATGCCAACCACTAGGACATGCTATATTAGCACCTTCCCATTGATACAATACTCCATATTTGTTTCCATTACTAGTACTATTATCGTAATAAGCCCAAGCATCAGAATTGCTATTATCATACCAATCATAATCATCTTCGATGTGCTGAATGTCATTACCCGTATATGAAAGATTTTCTACCATCCATACTTGATTTCCTATTTCTACCCATTTATAAACATGGTTATCTCTACTATCTGTAAAAGTACCTGTCTGCCCTATTGTAGGAGGATTATTATCAACTGATGGGTTGTCATCATCTTTCTTGCAACTATTGAACATTACTAATAATACTATAATTCCTATCAGTAAAAAATTTGATATTCTATTTTTCATTATATCTATTTTAATTAGTAATTGCCTATAAGGTTTGTGGTATGTTTTAGAAATTCTAATATTAAGTTTTCTGTTGCCATATTTCTTCAATTAGCTCGCAAAGATAGTTTTTCCAGTTAAGTATTTTCAATTGGGTAGTAACACTAACCACTTGGCCTTTTTCTTTCTTCAACTTAGCTTTAAGATATTTCCAATAGCTGCGGATTTTTGAAACAATTAATTTTCTAGTTTACAACTATTTTCTTTGGTTCTTAAATCTTTCAATTTACGATAAATCCCACATTATGTATGAGTCTTTATTAGCCAAAGTGTTTATATTTTCATCGTTAATAAATTCATTAATTTCTCATTTATATAATAATTTCCTGTTCCTAATTTTTTCTTTTCTAGTAATCCATCTTTTGCTAATTTATTCAAATATTTTGCAGCAGTTATTCTTGATACACCCAAATCTTTTTCAACAAATTCAATCTTTGTATAAGGATGTTTAAATAAATTATTTAGTAAATCTTGACTGTAGAATTTATAATTACTCCTGAGTACATTTTTATATTCAAAAATCAATTCCCTTATTTTTCCAACTAAAATAATGGTTTCTTTTGAAATTTCTTCAACTGCTTCAAGCATATACAATATCCAATTCTCCCAATTATCAGTTTCTCTAACTTCCTGTAGCAATTTATAATACATTCCTTTATTCAAAATGATATATCGACTTAAATACAATACTGGAAGGTTTAGCAAATCTTTCATTACTAGATACAAAACATTTATTATTCTACCTGTTCTTCCATTTCCGTCATAAAAAGGATGAATACTTTCAAATTGATAATGAATAATTGCCATTTTTACCAATGGGTCAAAATCAGATATTGGATCATCGTTGATAAATTCTTCTAAGTTGGACATTAAACCCAAAATTTCCGAATATTCTTGTGGTGGTGTATAAACGATTTCTCCTGTTGTCGCATTTTTTAAAGCAGTACCAGGAAATTTTCTAAAACCAGCATTGTTTTTTTCTAATTCTGATTGTATTGCCATTATGTTTCTATTTGTCAATATCTTATTTTTCGATATTAAAGCAAATCCTTTTTTCAAAGCTGAAATATAATTCTGAACTTCTTTTGCATTTAATGATTTAAAACTATCAAGATTTAATTCTGCTTTATAAACGTCATCGTGGGTTGTGATTATATTCTCTACTGCAGAACTATCCTTTGCTTCTTGAAGACCAAAAGTATTAATTAAGATGTTTTCATTTGGTATAGTAGCAACTATTCCCTTTAATTCAGCCAATGCACGATGAGCAGAAGCAAGTTTTTTTAGAACCTTTTTCGTTTCAATATCCTTTTCTATTGGTAGTTTTTTTAACATTCTCTATTTATCTGTATAAAATTCTTTCACAAAGATAGCTTCTTTTGATAAGAAAATCAAATAATCTTTACATATAGAGTGTGTATTGATAAATATTCAGGATTTTCTTTACATTTTGACTAGCGGTGTGTATATTGTATATATTAATCAAAAGTGTACCACCTAATAATTGAAAAGTGCACCACTTAAGTCCCAAAAATACAATTATTTTTAATATGAATAATTGTTGCTTTTATCAAATATGGAATAATTAAACCGATATTCTCTCTCTTGTGTAGCAAATTAAGTGCTCCTGCTTGGCATATACCTTTTAATGCAAAATACTGCCTTTTATTGAAATTACAAATCACTGTAACTCAACGATACCGCTACTCATACTGAGTATTTAACGAAGTAGGTGTCGTTCAACAATGCACATAAAAACCGTAGGTGCTAGCGCAAACGGAATTTTTATATGCTTAGGTGTTAGTGGCTTTTATTCTTATTCCATTGGCTGTTGTTGCGTTACACAATGTATCATTCCACCATTCTCATATAAGTTTCTGACGTCAATTCCAACCACCGTTCTCGTTGGATATAAAGTTTGAATTATTGCATTTACTGTTGCATCATTTGGGTCATTATAATTTGGAGCTAATATTTTTGTATTGGAAATATAGTAATTCACATATGAACCCTTATAACCTAAATTCGTTCCGTTTGTTGTGGATACATTGTTCTGTGTTAATGGCAATTTTAAAAAGGTGTATGGATTTCCGTCTTTGTCTGATGCCGAATATAATATATTTATGTCAGGTTGCTGAATGTCATAGTTTAATAAATCATTTTGTTCCATTGTTACAATTGTAGTTGAATTACCAAATCTAGCAAAACCGTCAATATGTTGGTCTGTAATTTCAATTCCTGCCTGACCGTCAAGCCAAACAAAATTTGTTACTCCCAAATATTTTTTAAATATAGTTTCGGCTTGGTCTTGTGTCATTCCTGGATTTCTGTTATTGTTTAATATCGAACTTTTACAAGCCATTAATGTACCATTTCCATCAATTTCTACACTTCCGCCTTCATTTATCATTTCAGAATTTAGGTCAATTTTTGTCATTTCTTGGTCAGATGCAATTTCCGAAGGGATTTTATTGCATTTATCTGATTGAATTAAAAGTCCTGTTAAATCATCAATTTTATTTCCCCAACCATTAAATCCCCAATCTTCAATAACTAAATTTCCGTTTTTGTTTCTCACATATATAGGTCCATTATCTCTAATCCAAGTATCATCAGTTTCGTACAGTTTAAAATCAACATTTGTTAAAGGAATACTTTCGGCATTTAACAATGAAATAATTCTATCTTTTTCTATTTGGTTATATGCAATGTTGAACTAAACCTCCCTACTGGG
>JAGLDA010000121.1 GCA_023145955.1 Bacteroidales bacterium | reverse complement strand
AGAAAATATTAGTGTAGCTGTAGATAGGCTTGACTATTTGGATAGTAAATATGACTTAAAAAAAGTGCTAATTGTTGAATCGTCAACTCTTGATAGTTCATTGTCATTAGTGTCTGAACATGGTTATCACTCTTCTTACTACCTATCGTATAAAATTATAAATAAACTTATTGCAGACGAAAATATTACGGAAATGGAGTCCTATTCCTTGAAAATATCTGAACAAATAGTATTGCAAAAAGTAAAAGCAGTTTCTTTTGATGTGAGTTGTTATACGTTTGTTACAAATTATTTAATACCTAAAATAGATAGCAATATAGTGTTTCATACTTGGGACTTATCCCTATCACTTGTAGATAGTAATCTGATAAATAATATAGAGAATAAGAATTATATAGACTGCAAACGTATAAAAACTGTACTCGTTAAGAAGGAATAGGTATTTCTCTTATTCGCAAAAAAAAACCATTAATACATAAGCATTAATGGTTTTTTTATTATTAATAAAAGCTTATTTCTTAGTTTTAAAGTTTTCTATACCTTCATTTAAGAATGTAATAAAGTTTGGAATACTCTTATCGTAAGCTCTATTTTCTTTAGTAAGCACATTTTCATCTGCATCCATTATTACATAGTATGGCTGAGCATTCATATTAAACCTCGTTATTTGATAGTTTAGATTTTTAGATCCTAATCGCTTAATAGTTTTACCGGCATCATTCTTAACCCAATCTTTTTCATCAAGTTTAATAAAGTTTGCATCAGCGTATAATGCAACCATTACATACTCTTCATTAAGAAGTCTTTTCACTTCTTTATCGTACCAAACATTATTTTCCATCTCACGACAATTGGCGCAAGTTTTACCTGTGAAGTCAACAAAGATAGGTTTGTTTACCTTTTTAGCATAAGCCTTAGCTTCATCTAAATCGTAAAAACCATCAAAGCCTGTAGGCATGTGGAGTATATCTGCATATTTTCTTTCTCCTAAGTCATTGTTGTGTGCAATTCCTTGTCCTCCGCTGTTTTCTACTACAATACGGTTTATATCAAAGTCTTGAGTAGTCATAGGCGGTACATAGCCAGAGATAGCTTTTAGAGGTGCTCCCCAAAGGCCAGGAATCATATACATAACAAAAGAGAATGTTACTATTGATAAGAATAACCGAGTAACACTAATACTTTTTATATCGCTATCGCCTTTAAATTTAAGCTTGCCTAATAAGTAGAATCCTAATAGAGAGAATACCACTATCCAAATTGCTAAGAATGTCTCACGGTCGAGCAGCCCCCAGTTGGCACCTAAGTCAGCCATTGATAAGAATTTAAGACCAAGAGCGATTTCTATAAATCCAAATACTATCTTTACAGTATTCAGCCAGCTACCAGATTTTAATTTGCCTAGTGCTGTTGGGAACATTGCCAAAAGAGTAAATGGTATTGCAAAGCCTAAGGCAAAACCTATCATCGATATTAAGAATACAATACTATTGTCAGACCCAGAGCTAAGCTCTATAAGTGCTGCTCCTAGTATTGGGCCAGTACACGAGAACGAGACTAATACAGTGGTAAAAGCTACAAAGAAAGTGCCCATATAGCCACCCTTATCTGCCTGCTCATCAGATTTATTTATTAAACCACTAGGGAGTGTAATTTCAAATAAACCAAAGAATGATAATGCAAATATCATAAATATTAAGAAGAATATTGTATTAGGAATCCAATGTGTACTTATTATGTACATGGCATCTTTTCCAAGTAAAACAGTAAGTAATAGGCCAAGAACTGCAAATATTACTACAATAGAAAATCCAAAGAAGTATGCTTGTTTTAGTCCAGCAGATTTGCTTTTCTTACCTTTCATAAAAAAACTTACAGTCATAGGTATCATTGGGAATACACATGGTGTAATCAATGTTAGCATCCCTGCTATGAAAGCAAAAATAAATATGTTTAACCAACTAGTGTCAGAGTCATCAGCCTTAATAGTGGTGCTAGTAATAATTTCGTTATCAGTATTTGTATTCACTACTGCTTCAGAGCTTTTATCTTCCTGAACTGGAACTTCCTCTGCAGTAGTTGCTGTTTCCTTTTCAGGAGTTACATTAGCTTCATTATCAGTTTTAGGCTCCTCTTTAGGTTCTTCTTTAGGGGATTCTACTTTTGAAGAGGAAGGAACGCCTTTAATATCGAAACTAAAATTATAGGTAAGCATTGTACAAGCACCTTCGATACATGCTTGAAACTCAATTGCTCCATGTACATTTACATCCTCAGCAGATAATATCTTAATTGTTTGCTTGAAAGTTGCTTCTTTTTTCCAATATTTTGTTAGCCCACCAAGCAAATCATCATACTCTTCTACGGGTTTTGGCGATTCGCTTACTTCACCAACTGTTTTATAACCTTTTATGTCGTCATAATAAAAAGCCATTGGCATTGTGCCTTTTGTATGTTGTGAGTAGAAATGCCAATGTGGTTCTATAACCGTAGCATGAAAAACTAATTGGTATTCTGTATCGCTTATCTTATTAACTTTTTGTGTCCATCCAATAGGGTCTTTTGGTTGATTTTGTTGACCACTCAATTGCCCAAGGCTTTGAGCTATTGATGAAGTGTTTATTATAAAAAAAGATAATAAACTGATTATTAAAAACTTAAAACTTCTCATAATGTCTTATATTCTTAGGTGTATGTACTTCTAAAATTCATACAAAAGTAAATAAAATCTAATTGCAGAATAGGTAAAATATTTCATTGGATTAATAGATAATTACATAATATATTTTAGCTATTTCAATACAATAATTTGCTATAAAATAATTACCTTTGCTAGCGTAAGTATTATTATTTGTTTTTATAGATTAAACGTATATTTTGCAATATTAAATATATAGATAGCAGGTAATATTGATGAAGATATAACGAGTGTTTTTCGGAACTAAAGCAATATAAAATGGCATTACAAAGCAATTCATATTTTTATAATACAGATGTAGATTTTGGGCAATTGATGAGCAAACGAATTAATAAGGTATTATTAATTTGTAGTGAGTATGATGCCTTTATGCTAGAGGAGGATGGGCGAATTGATGAGCAGATATTTAATGAGTATGTAGCTCTTAATTTGAGATACCCACCACAGTTTATACAGGTTTCTACTGCTTCAGAGGCATTTTATACTATGCGCGATCAGCAAATAGATTTAGTAATTAATATGCTTAGTGTGGAAGGTATGGACCCTTTTTTATTATCAAATAAAATAAAAGAGGAGTACGAAAATGTTTCTATAGTTGCCTTAACACCATTTAGTAGAGAAATTAGTAAAAGATTACAAAATGAAGATTTACATGCATTCGATTATGTTTTTAGTTGGCTAGGCAATTCAGATATATTGCTTGCCATAGTAAAGCTTATAGAGGACGCAAAAAATGTGGAATATGATGTAAATCAAGTTGGAGTTCCTGTTGTGATATTGGTGGAAGATTCTGTACGTTTCTATTCATCGTATTTGCCAAATATTTATAAGATTATATTCAATCAGTCGAAAAAATATATGTCGGAAGGCTTAAATGAGCATCAAAAGACAATGCGTATGCGTGGTCGCCCGAAAATTGTATTGGCAACAAATTATGATGAAGCTATAGAATATTTTGAGCGATATAAGAATAATTTGCTAGGTGTAGTTTCGGATATGAGCTATAAGCGAAAAGGGGAAAGAGATAAGTTTGCAGGGCTTAAGCTGGGTAAGATTGTTCGAAAAGAAGATGCTTTTATGCCATTCTTACTACAATCCTCAGATGCTAATAATGTAAAATATGCTCAAGAGCTTGGTGTTGATTTTATTGATAAGAACTCTAAATCACTAAATAAAGAACTGCGACATTATATAATAAATAATTTTGCTTTTGGCGATTTTAAATTTTATTGCCCCCGAGAGAATAAAGTAATAGGCAAGGCTCATGACTTGCAAAGTTTACAACGTTTGATAAAGGAAGTGCCTGATGAGGTTCTGGATTATCATATAAATAGAAATCATTTGTCAAAATGGTTAAAGGCAAGAGCTCTATACCGAATTGCAAATATGTTCAAGTTTATGAGATCTGAACATTTTAATAGTATTACAGAGATTCGTACCTTTATTTATGATTCCCTGGCAGATTACCGACGAAATACTAGCAGGGGAGTTATAGCGAAATTCTACCGCAAGAGTTTTGATATGTATGTGATGTTTGCTCGTATTGGCGAAGGCTCAATTGGAGGTAAGGCTCGCGGATTGGCTTTTATTGATATAATGCTTAAACAGAATAAATTACATCAAAAGTACCCTGGAGTGTTTATTACAATTCCTAAAACAGTAGTTATTAGTACTGATATATTTGATGAGTTTATGGAGGCAAATAGTCTATATGAAGTGGCCCTTTCTGATGCTTCTGATGAGGATATATTGGCGGCTTTTGTCAAAGCAACTCTTCCTCTTAATCTTATTCAAGATTTGGAGAAATATATAGATATAGTAAATAAACCTATAGCTATTAGATCCTCAAGTTTGTTGGAGGATTCACATTATCAGCCTTTTGCTGGTATATATAGTACTATGATGCTGCCTTTAGTTGCATCTAAAAGCAAGAACCTAAAAAAACTTTCGGAAGCAATAAAGAATGTTTATTCTTCAGTGTACTTTAAAGCTAGTAAGGCTTATATGTCGGCTACAAAAAATGTTATTGATGAGGAAAAAATGGCAATTGTGCTTCAAGAAGTATGTGGCCAAGAATATGGTGATATGTTTATGCCTAGTTTTTCTGGAGTAACAAGGTCAGTAAATTTTTATCCTATTGGTAGCGAAAAAGCTGCTGATGGTGTTGTGGAAATTGCCATAGGATTGGGTAAGCAAATTGTGGATGGTAGCGGTATCAGCCTTAGATTTTCTCCTAAAAGCCCACAGAAAGTATTGCAACTTTCTACACCACAAATGGCACTTACCACCACACAGAAAAAATTCTATGCCTTGGATTTAAATCAGCAGGAATTTGTTCCCTCAATTTCGGAAACAGTAAATCTGAAACACCTTTCAACACGATATTTACCCGATCATCCATCCATGAGAATGATGCTTTCGAGTTATGATCTGCACGATAAGAGAATTAGAGATTCATGGGTTGAGAATAGTAAGAAAATTATTACATTTTCGCATATTCTTAAGTATAATAAAATGCCGCTAACAGAAATTATTAGCGATGTGCTTTCGCTTGGGCAAAAGGCTATGAATAAACCTGTTGAAATAGAATTTGCCGTAAACCTGAATAAAGACAAATCTGGCGATTATACTTTCAATTTATTGCAAATTCGCCCAATTGTGGAGAGTACTATGAGTCAGAAAGTGGACGTTGTTGATATAGATATTAAGGAGACAATTATATACTCTGATTCCTCATTAGGAAATGGTCTTTATCATGGTATTAAAGATATTTTATATGTAAAGCCTAAAACTTTTGAGGCAAAGAATAACTTATTATTACCACCAATTATTGAAAAAATAAATGAAGGTTTTTTGAAGGAAGACAAAAACTATATTCTTATAGGGCCTGGTAGATGGGGATCGTCCGATCATTGGTTGGGAATTCCTGTAATGTGGCCTCAAATAAGCCAATCTCGAATTATTGTAGAGTCAGGCTTATCAAATTATAGAATAGACCCTAGTCAAGGAACACACTTTTTTCAGAATTTAACATCTTTTGGCGTGGGATACCTAACAGTAAATCCACATATTAAGCAAGGATATACAAATTATGATTATCTGGATTCACTGCCTGCATCATACGAAGATGAATATGTTCGCTTAGTGCATTTTGATGATGAATTGGATATTAGACTCGATGGCGGAAATACAAAAGCCGTAGTTTATATCCCTGAGGACAAGGTTATTGATTTATAAAAAATCATTTGCTGTTTTTTTTCTGACATAAGTAATGTAAAGCATTAAGTAATTCCCAATAATTAAAATTAATATATGAGGAAAATATATACTATAGGAGAAGCAATTTACGATATTATTTTTAAGAATGGGAAGCCAATTGATGCTAAGGTTGGAGGTGCTATGATAAATTCATCGGTTTCACTTGGTAGATTAGGTTTGCCAATTCACTATATTGGTGATACGGCTAATGATGCTGTGGGCGAAATTATGCAATCATTCTTGATAGATAATAATGTTGATATTAGCCATTTTACTTTCTATTCTGATAGCAAATCTAGATTGGCATTAGCTTTTATTGATGATAAGAATGCTCCCAAATATTCATTTTATAAAATAAATACTCAAAAGAAAATTAAACTTGATTTTCCTGAGATAAAGCAAGATGATATTATACTTTTTGGGTCTTTCTATGGAATTAAATCGGAGGTAAGAGGAGCTTTGGTAGATTTCCTTTTAGAGGCAAAACGGAAGAATGCTATAATTATATACGACCCTAATTTTAGGCCAAATCATAGCTCTCTATTAAGTACAGTATTGCCATTTATTGAAGATAATATTCGATTTGCAGATGTTGTAAAAGCTTCAAATGAGGACTTTAATTTAATTTTCGGCACTAATACTTTCGAGGAAGTGTATGAAAGAATAAAACCATTGAACCCAACATCATTTATTTATACTCGTAACGAAAAAGGAATTGATTGGGCTTTTAGAGGAGAGAAAAAGCATTTTGAAGTGCAAGGTCTTAATCCTATTAGCGCTGTTGGAGCTGGAGATACTTTTAACGCTGGTTTGATTTATTACCTATACAAAAATCAGATTACTAAAAAAGACTTGGAGAATATGTCGATTAGTAAATGGGAAGAAATGCTTGCTATTGCTGATAAGTTTGCAGCAAATGTATGTATGAGTACTGATAACTATATTAGTGAAGATTTTGCGCAAAAGGTGTAGAGATGGCTATATTCTAATAAGTTACCTTAATAAATCTACTTTTGTCCCTAAAGTCATTAATAATTTCTACGTCAGTAGATCTATCCTCAAATAGTATTGCTGTTTCTTTAGATAAATATTCATTTATTTCTAGCCAAATACATCCACCATTGTTTAGGTGTGATTTTGCAAATTCCTCAATAGCTTTATAAAATATAAGAGGATTGTTATTTTCCACAAAAAGAGCAGATTCTGGCTCAAAATCCAATACGTTTTTCTGCATTAGCGATTTTTCGGAATTTTGTACGTAAGGTGGGTTACTTATTATTATATCAAAATTAGGAAGATTATCTCTTTCTTCTTTGCTTAAGAAATCTACTTGCTTGAACTTTACCGGTACATTATTCAACTCGGAATTTTCTCTAGCAATAAGTAATGCTTCTGCCGAAAAATCAATACCTATAACCTCTGCATTGCTTATTTTCTGTATCGATAATGCAATACAACCGCTTCCTGTTCCAATATCTAATATTTTAAGCTCATTTGTAGGTTTGTTTTTTAGGCTTTTCTCAATAATCAATGCTAATTCTTCGGTTTCAGGCCTAGGAATTAAAGTGTGTTTATTTACTTTTAAAGTTAAATCAAGGAATTCTGTTTCGCCAATTATATATTGAATAGGCTCATTTTTTAGGAGTCGTTTTGTGCCAAAATGAATATCCAATAGTTGGCTTTCGCTAATCCGTTTATCAAAATTAAGGCTAAGCTCATTAAAAGGAATTTTTATATAAAAAGAAATCAATTCACGAATTAGTTGGTTCGAACTATTATTGTCATAATTCTTATTAAGCATTGTTTGGTAATGCTTTATTATATCGGATATTTTATTACTTGCTACTTTCATAATTAGTTGGCAAAAGTAGTTTAAATTGTAGTTTGTATAGGGTTATGTTTTTTCAATAAATATGGTAATTCTAGATTTGTTATGATTACTATAAAATTATTTATATATAATGAATTTTATTAAATGTAATCGGTATACAGTGGGTCAGTTATCTGTCGGTAATACTAATGTTGACTGCTAATTATAGAATACTGTTTACCTATTTTACTGATAAAATAATAATTCAAATAATTTAAATGTATATTTAATATGTACATGACATTTTTTTGAAATTCATTAACTTATTAGAAAACAGGAATGCAGATACATAAAAGAACTTTAGTCAGACCCATTGGAATTTATCTATGAAAACACTCCAGAAATGGGTGGGAATGAGCGAAAACGGGGCCTGCTAGGGCAGGAGTTTCAAAATTATATTATTTTCAATAAAGGCGTTTACGTCTGCAATTAATGACATCTGATTATTTTAGCCAAAGGATATTTATAGAAAGAAACACCCAAAGTCATAAATTAACTAAGGTCATTCATTCACTTACTTTTTTAGAAAATTAATTATTTAGAAATTCGTGGGTGTGAGTTTTTTCGCTCTTGTCCATTTG
>JAGLDA010000120.1 GCA_023145955.1 Bacteroidales bacterium | reverse complement strand
GCTTTGGCTCCGCTCAATATGACACATTTTCAACACCCACGATAGCTATCGAGGGTGGTAGAACCTTATTTAATATTTATCATTCAACGAATCAATCTCTGCCTGATATTTATCTACCCATTCACTACCATTTATATAGTCGAGTATATTACATTTTACTTTATTTAGCTTTATTAAAGGTTCCAAAATTTTGCAACCCATATTAACCGTTTTAAAATTATATTTTGCAGAAATAACATTATCTCTACCTATATTATTATAAGCTTCCTCTGTCATCATTCCAAAATTGTACAGCGTATAAAACGGATCTTTGGGCAGTGTATAGTTTGCCAAAAGACTATCTAAATTATTGTCCGACATATATATTTCGGCATACGCATTTCTGTCCTTTATTTCTACATCAACCAAAGTAGATGAATAGTAGTAATACTGTGCTTTTAAAGTGTACTTGCCTGGCAAAAGGCTATCAATTACAATCCATCCATCTCTGTTATTGCTAGTATAAGCAACTCTCTCATTATTTTTAGATACATACAAAACAGCATCTAATGGTTTATCATCTGCCTTATCTATTACAATGGCTTTGATTACATATTTTTGTTGAGCAAAACTAAAAGTGCTTATTAGTAAAATTAAAATAATTAGAATTGTTTTATTAATCATGCTTTTATTACTTTTAGCTTATGTCTATAATATTAATTCTACTAGTTAGATTCATTATTGTCAATAAACTCAGGTATTACTAATTCCTTCACCTCGCAACCTAGTTTCTGTATTTTACTAATTGATACCAATTACATCATTTCATAATTGGTATAAATCTTTAAATATTTATTTCCCCACCATTATCATAACATATTCATCACCTTCTATTATAGTATCGGTAAATACCGTATATCTATTGCATGGCGATGCGTAGCCATGAAACTCACTATCGTAAACCATATCTATATTGTACATTTCCTCCATCGACTTAGCTATATCTAATATATCATTCTTACTTTGGTTGTAATCAGGGAAAAATGCAAGCATTTCTATTTTTTCTTTATTCTTACTCGGTAAAGCAATTACATTTCCTATACGATTCAGAAAACGAAAAGATATTGTGTCTTCAACAAAATTATTATAATTGTCGCCTATTGTATATTCTCCTATTTTCTCTTTTCCTCGTTCTCCACCTTCGTTACTTAATTTGCTATTTAAAGCAAAAAACATAAATACTGCCAATGCTATTTCTATAACTCCCCAGTACTGCATTTTTATAAAATACAAAGTATGCTCATTTACTAATTCTATTTCCTCGCCAGTTTCTTTATCTACCACTATTTGCCCGGGTGCATTGTTCCATTTACGTCCTAAATACCAAGTAATAAATGCACTTAACAACAAAGCTACACTTATAAAATATTTACTATCAGTATCTAATAACAATCCGGTTAACAAAGAAACTATAAGCAATATAACTGGAACTAAAATTCCACGTCCTTTCCAAAAAATCATAATTGTTTGTATTTATTATTATTTAAATTTATTTTTGTCACGAGTATAAATATCATGACTAGCTACACCTCGCAACTCGTAATATTGTTATTCAGACGGGCTATCACCCCAAATTCTTTCAACTTCTAGTTTCCAAAGCTGATATTCTTCTTCGTCTTCGCTACTTAATTTTAGCAATTCATTTACTCTAGCTTTTTTTATTACTCCTTTTTCTACATCATCCATTGCTTTGGATATAAGATCGTTGAATTTGTTTTGTGCATCTTCGCCCCAGTTATCAATAAAAGAGTGGAAGTTTTCGAA
>JAGLDA010000012.1 GCA_023145955.1 Bacteroidales bacterium | reverse complement strand
ACTTTTTTGTTTTTAAGAATTTCGGCAGTAATACGCATATCTTCCATACGGCCATTGGTACAACTTCCTATAAAAGCAGAATCAATTTTTGTGCGCTTTACGCTCTCTAGAGTTGTATCGTTGTGAGGATGGCCAGGCATTGCTACCATAGGCACAAAAATGTTCATATCCACATTATGCTCTTCTACATATACTGCATCAGCATCAGCAAATATTGTTGGAGGCTTTTTACCACTTAATTCCTCAAGATTTTTAAGAATCGTTTCGTTAGGAGTAAAAAGTAATATTATAGCACCCATCTCGGTAGCCATTGAAGAGATTGTAATTCTTTCGTCAAGGGTAAAATTATCCACATCGTCGCCATAGATTTCCACAGCTCTTCCAAGTAATTTATTAGCCCCAAAAATATTTAGCAAGTTAAGAACCACGTCTTTTGCCGAAACATTTTTTGGACGCTTCCCTATTAAGTTAAGCTTTACTGTTTCAGGAACTTTAAACCACGCATTACCCTTTGCCCATACGGCAGCAATATCTTGATCGCCCATTCCTTGGCCAAAAGCACCTATGGCACCGGTAATATTTGCATGAGAATCGGTACTTACAAATGTGCCACCAGGCTGAACCAATCCGCGCTCAATAGCTTGATGTGTTCCTATTCCTGTATCGATATCAAAAACTTCAATATCATTTTCTCTAGCAAACATTCTACAATAATGTTGGTTTGCAGCATATTTCTGATCCGAACCACCAGGGTTGGTATCAAAAGTAAAAAATGTTTTTGATGGGTCTTTAATGGTAAGTCCATTATTAATCAGGTTTTTAACCACATTTGCACCACCAAAATCTCTTGCTACTCGTGCATCTATTTCCACATCGGCAATTTCACCCGGTTTTACCGTAGCATTCTTACCATGACTTGCTATTATTTTTTCTATTATTGTCATTTCTAGTTATTTATATGTTATTGTAGTGCTTTTATACGTTTAAATCCTGTTTTCCAAAGATAAATAATAAATGGAATGAAAACCAACATGCCTAGTGGTTCGTTTGCCATTAAAATAAAATCATAAACTCCATGCAAAATTATTGGAGATATTATTGCATACCTATAATATTTATTGCGACTTGCCTTGTCCATTGCAAATTTTGATAAAGAGAAATAATAACCCATAGTAACCCCAAATAAGGCATGAGCAGGAACAGCAAGAAATGCCCTCATAAGAGCAACGCTTCCACCACCATTCACTACATACATTATATTCTCAACCATAGCAAAGCCAAGGCCCACAAATACTGCATACACAATACCATCGATACTTTCATCAAACTCTTTGCTCTTCCATATCAGTATATATAATGCTATAAACTTCCATATTTCTTCAGAAAATGCCGCTACCACAAAAGCATTATAGAATGCTGATAATCGAGTTGAGAAATCAAATATTGAAATAAATTCCATAAGAAATCCTTCCAATAACAATACTGGAATTACAGTAAGCATTCCTAATACTAGAGCTTTGGCAAGCATAGCAATAGGTTCCTTATTATACTTATCTTTAAAATAAATATAAAGAGCAATTATCACTACTGGGGCTATGGCCGCTAATATTAAATTCATGTATTTCAGTTATTATAAATGAGCGTGAGGATAGAGGAATTCTAAACTAATTACCTTTTTCCAGTTCTTATCCTTTTTCCTTAATTCCTTCCCCTTTATTTCAACCGCTCTTTGAAAGGAAGAAAAGTCATAAAATCGGCATGATGAACAACATAAGCTTCGGTACTACGCTTAATCATATTTCCTTCGCCAGCATGAGCGGCAATAATATGGCTCACTGGAGCAGGAATACCACATTGCTCAGCAATGCTAACACCGCTAAATGGATGACGTACATACTTTCCGTAATCTCCCTGTATAGCCTTACCATTTTCGTCAAGCTCATACTCTAATAATTTACCAACATCACAAAGTATTGCACCAGAAATCAGCACATCCATATCGCAGGTAAGTTCACCGTGATACATTTCGTTAATTTTATTACCAGCATCACGTGCAATATGTACTACACTGCGCTTATGATCCATAAAAGTAACTTTTAGGTCTGGCCCCACAAGTAGTGTAAATGGAATAATATTTAAATCATCGGCAGTAAGCACAGAGCGCTCAAGTGCAAGTTCCCATACGTCAGCAGTTTGCTTACGAAGGGTCTCATCCTTTATCCAGTTAATTTCTTCGCCCCAAAGAGCTTTTACGTTGTCTGTCATGTGTTTAAGTTTTTAAGGGTGAAAAGAGAAGTTGGTTTTAAGTTGGTAGAACTACCTACTTTAAAGTTGACATTAAAACAACTTCTCCTTTCACTATTCTCCCTTCACCCTTTATATTTATAGTTTGGCAATAATCGCATCAGCCATATCAATAGTACTTGCAGCTCCTTTTTCAATTACATCAGGGCGGCCAGTCATTTTCATCATATCGTAAGTACGAACATTTCCATCGCTAATAACATCTGCTACAGCTTTTCTTATTTTAGTAGAAATCTCTTTTTCGTCAATATAATCAAGCATCATACAAGCCGATTCTACCATTGCAATAGGATTAACGATGCTTGTGTTATAATCAGCATATTTTGGTGCAGAACCATGAGTTGGCTCAAAAACAGCGATTCCTTCAGAGCTCATTTGTGCTGAGCAAGCGAAACCAAGTCCACCAATTAAACCAGCAAAGCCATCACTAATAATATCACCAAACATATTTCCCGCTACAATTACACCATAATTCTCTGGGTTTTTAGTAAGCCACATCATTTGAGCATCAATATTTGTATTCCAAAGGTCTATATTTGGATAATCAGCAGCTTGCATTTTCAATGCCATTTTATACATCATTCCCGAAGTTTCGCGAATTACATTAGGCTTTTCACAAAGTGTTACCGATGGATATCCATATTCCTTTGCATGTTCAAAAGAAGCACGAAGAATTCTCTCCGTAGCATTTTTGGAGAAAATACGTGTAGAAATTGATATCTCTTCTTTAGGCACATCTCCGAAATTTTGCTTAAATTTTGGATGACTCATAAAAGTGTCGTATACCTGCTCATTAGGATTTGACCACTCAACACCACCATATAAACCTTCAGTATTCTGACGGAAAATCACTGCATCAACAATAGGTTCCTCAATGCCTCCATCTGCACCACGGCGGATAAAGTTTAGTGGGTTGCCTGTATAACTCTTTGTTGGACGAGCACAAATATCAAGACCGAAGTGCTGACGAAGGCCAACAATAGGGCTTGAGTATACCAAACCTTTGTCCTTAAGCTCTGGAGATAATTCATCAAAAGCCTCATCTTTTGGCTTAGAAGTAATAGCGCCAAAAAGAGCAATCTTATGCTCAGCTAATAAATCAATTGTGCGCTGAGGAAGTGGGTTACCTTCTGATTTCCAGAACTCCCAGCCTATATCACCTTCGATATAATCAGCCTCAAAACCTGCTGCATTTAATACTTTTATAGTCTCATCTAATACTACTTTTCCAATACCATCACCGGGCATGGCTACAATTGTTCTTTTACTCATGTCGTTATATGTTTGTTTATTTTTGATTCAATTTATAATCTTCAAAAATAGCAATCTATTTTTATTTAACAAATATTCTTTGATATGTTTTTTTTACACTTATCAACAGTAATAAAACGTGATGTAAATAAGCTGAAATTAAGAATTTTAGTATGATGAATAAAATAACTATGTATATATTCCTCTATATCTAATAATACATATTCTCACCAAATTGAAATAAAAACCTCCGATAATTTCATTATAAATTTTATGCATCTTTGTCAGATAAAATTATTCTTTATTATTCATTTACAAAATCGCTTTCATTTAGGATGCCTCAAACTAAAAAGTATGGATATATAGCTATCGTTTCAGCAATGATATTATGGTCTATTTCATTTATTTGGAGCAAGTTAGCATTAGATACCTATAATCCATTTACCGTACTTTTCTTTAGGCTATTTATTGCAGCAGTAACACTTTTTATTTTTTCAAAAATATTTGGCTTATTACAAAAAATTAAAAAAGAAGATTATAAGCTACTATTACTATTATCCTTTTTTGAGCCCTTTCTGTATTTTATTGGCGAAAATTTTGGATTACAATACGTAACAGCAAGTACCGCCTCAGTAGTAATATCTACAATCCCTCTATTCTTACCAATAGTGGGTTTGGTGTTTTATAAAGAAGTAATACGAAAGAATAATATTATTGGTATAATAGTTAGCTTTATAGGTGTGCTAATGGTAATTCTTAATAAGGATTTATCTATCTCTGGGCAACCTATGGGTTTTGTGTTTCTATTTATTGCCGTTTTTGCAGCCTTGGGATTTACCGTGGTTATAAAGCGAGTAACCTATAAATATAACGCTTTCACGATTGTGGTATGGCAAAATATTTTCTCCAGCATAGCCTTCTTTCCATTATTTTTATTTTCTGATTTTAATGAGTTTCAAAACATTGGAATTACAGGAGATTTTAAATATATAGTGCTGCTAGCAATTATAGCATCTAATACAGCTTTTATTTTATATACCTATTCTTTCAAATTTTTGCGGATTTCACAAAT
>JAGLDA010000119.1 GCA_023145955.1 Bacteroidales bacterium | reverse complement strand
GTGCAATACAAAAAGTTCCGTAGTGATATAACTATAAAATATGTAGGCCAACGATACACTTCTGCTGACAATAAACAATGGCTAGACAAATATATACTAACTGATATTAACCTTAGCTATTCACATGTTTATAAAAAAATTAATGGACGTATATTTATAAAGGCAAACAATATTTTCAACACAGCATATATGGTTAGAGCTTGGTACCCTACACCTCTAATTAATTACGAAATAGGACTAAAAATAACATATAACTAAACTTTAAACAAATGATTATGAAAACAAATTTTATTTTAATGCTCGCTTTAGCAGCAGGATTATTTTTTACAGCATGTAAAAAAGAAAGTGAAGACGAAGAGCCTACGCCAGATCCTGTAGACTATGGTTATGCCGTAGGAATTCTAATTTCTAATGAAGGTGCTTTTGGGCAAGGAAATGGAAGCATATCATATTTTGATACCGATAAAAACACTGTTACAAATAACCTTTTCAAAACAGTGAATAGCCTTCCCCTTGGCGATGTGGTGCAATCAGTATATCGTGGCGAAACATATACTTACGCATGCGTAAATGCATCAAATAAGATAGAAGTAATTGATAGCAAAACTTTTGAAAGCATTGCTACTATCGAAAATATACCTCAACCTAGATACGCTGTAGAAAACAACGGAAAGCTATATGTGAGCTGTTGGGGCAATGGTGGTCAAGTAAAGATTATTGATATAGAAACTAATTCTATTACCGATTCTATAATAGTGGGTTCGGGACCAGAGGGCGTACTTATAACTAATAACACTTTATATGTTGCCAATAGTGGTGGATTTGGTGCTGATAGTACTATTTCAGTAATAGATCTTAATGATAACAGTTCAACAGTTATTACACTTGATGCTTATAATCCAGCTGCACTTGTATTAGACGCAGGCGGTAATTTATGGGCGTTAGCTAAAGGAAATATTCTATATGATGCAAGTTGGAACCCAATAGGACATAATCCTTCAAAACTATTCTCTATAAATACCACTAGCAATAGTGTTGGCAAAACCATTGATTTATTTTCAGATAAACACCCTACAAAACTTGATATTAGTAAAAATAAAGAAAGATTGTATTATGGTTCAGGCTATGGATTTGATGGTATTTATAAGATAAATATACATGCAACAAGCGCGGAGTCGAATGCACATATCGACGGAAGCTACTATGGTTTTCTAATTAACAAATATACTGATGAAATATTTGCCCTTACTGGCCCTTTTGGTGCAAATGGCTTACTAATTCGTTATACTTCTGAAGGAGAAAAAATTGACGAGAATGAAGTTGGCATATTTCCAAATGGAGGAGCTAGCAAAAGGATGAACAGATAGAATTAGTTGGCTGTAGGTTTTTATAAAATGCGTAACTGAATTCTAATCTTGCAATTCTTTCATGCAAAAAATAAGAGTATTTTGTATTTATTACAAAATACTCTTATTTAGTAAACGAATTATCGGTTTAACTACTATTTAAAGTTATAACTATTCAATTATTTCAGCTTTTAATACTACCTCCTTATATTATATTATTGTTTTTATTTAGAATAACCATTTGCAATAACTCAATATCAGTTATTTCAATATATATATATATTTGATTTATTGTTACTTAATATCTTTATTTAGAATCCGTATAAATTACAAATAATACACTCTATTTAAGTATTTAAATACCACTAATTCAAAATTATTATTACATTTGCAACACAAAATTCTAACAGGCACTTGAATGGAGGCAATATTCGCATTAATCATTATCAGTTTAACAATAGCTATAGGCTTTTTATTTGCCTTTTTATGGGCTGTTAAAAGCAATCAGTACGAAGATGATTATACTCCGTCGGTGCGTATTTTATTTGACGATGAATTACCTAAAAATGATTTACCAGATAACAATTAACTATATATTTATTAATTAAATTAGATTTTTATGGAACAACAAACATTTTACTATGACAATAAAATTGTAAGGCTGTTTGGTGGTGTTACTATTCTTTGGGGAGTAGTTGGAGTACTTGTAGGTCTACTGATTGCATTGCAATTAGCTTTTCCTTCAATGAATTTCGACATACCCTGGCTAACATTTGGCCGTTTACGCCCACTACACACTAATGCAATTATTTTTGCCTTTGTTGGAAACGGTATTTTTACTGCTGCTTATTATAGCATGCAGCGCTTACTAAAAACAAGGATGTACAGTGATCTTTTGGGTCGCATTCACTTTTGGGGTTGGCAGCTTATCATTGTAGCAGCAGCAATTACATTACCATTAGGATATACTCAAGGAAAAGAATATGCTGAGCTTTCTTGGCCTATAGACATTGCCGTAGCACTAATATGGGTAGTTTTTGGATGGAATATGCTTGGAACTGTTGCAATACGTCGAGTACGTCATATCTATGTTGCTATATGGTTCTTCATCTCTACATTTATTACTATTGCAGTATTATGGATAGTAAATAACTTAGCTATACCAACAGGTTGGTTTGAAAGTTATTCAATATATGCAGGTATTCAAGACGCACTAGTACAATGGTGGTATGGTCATAATGCAGTAGCATTTTTCCTAACAACACCAATGCTTGGTTTGATGTATTACTTCTTACCAAAAGCAGCTAATCGTCCTGTATATTCTTATAAGTTATCAATCATTCACTTTTGGGCATTAATCTTCCTTTATATTTGGGCAGGGCCTCACCACTTATTATATCAAGCGTTGCCAAGTTGGGCACAAAGCATGGGTGTTGTATTCTCTGTAATGCTATTAATGCCATCGTGGGGTGGTATGGTAAATGGTCTTTTAACACTTCGTGGAGCATGGGACAAAGTACGTGATAGTGCAGTTCTTAAGTTTTATGTTGTTGGTGTAACTGCTTATGGCATGTCTACATTTGAAGGTCCATTATTATCACTTAAGAGTGTAAATGCTATTAGTCACTTTACCGACTGGACTATTGCCCACGTACATATTGGAGCAATGGGATGGAACGGATTTATGATTTTTGGTATGATTTACTGGTTATGGCCACGTTTATTTAATACAAAACTATATTCTGAAAAACTTGCTAATACCCATTTTTGGATTGGCACATTAGGAATGATTATATATGCTGTGCCTTTATATTGGGCAGCAATCACACAAGCATTAATGTGGAAAGAATTTACTCCTGAAGGATTTCTTGCATATCCAAACTTTATGGAAACTGTAACTCAGATATTGCCAATGTATTATTTACGTGCTTTTGGTGGCTTACTATATCTTATAGGTTTCTTATTATTTGCTTATATCTCGTTTATGACAGCTAGGTCAGGTAAACTTGTTGCTGAAGAAGAAGCATCAGCTCCTGCATTAGAGAAATTAAGCAAGAAACGTGCTGATGGCGAATCTCCACACCGTTGGGTTGA
>JAGLDA010000118.1 GCA_023145955.1 Bacteroidales bacterium | reverse complement strand
TGGTTCCTGGTTTTATGGTTAAATCAAATGTACCAACTATTGAAAGTGTTAAACCTTATACTCCATTAGAGTTAGCAGGAAGAGACATCTACGTTCGCGAAGGTTGTTATACATGTCACTCTCAGCAAGTTCGTCCATTCCGTTCAGAAACTGAGCGTTACGGAGAATACTCTAAAGCTGGTGAGTTTGTATACGACCACCCATATCAGTGGGGATCTCGTCGTATGGGACCAGATTTAGCTCGTGAGGGTGTTGTTGGTGGACCAATATATAAATCAAATACTTGGCATTATAATCACTTCCTAAGACCACAGGATGTTATTGCAGAGTCAGTAATGCCTGCATACCCATGGTTCATAAGCGATCAAATAGATTTGGAAGCTATACCTGTTAAAATACGTGCTATGCAAACTCTAGGAGTTCCTTATCCAGAAGGTTATGACGAGATAGCTGTTGACGAATTACTGAAGCAAGGTCAAAGCCTAGCTGATGATTTAAAGAGCAACGGTATTGAAGTTAAGAACGATAGAGAAATTCTTGCAATGATAGCATATATGCAACGTTTGGGAGTAGATATTTCTAAATCTAATAAATAGTAAAATAGATAAATAACATTTTTGGAAAGGCCAATTGGCCTTTCCAATCAAATTTTTTAATATGAAATTAGCAATTCATTATATTAGGGACATGGCAATAGCAGTAGATATGCAATCTATAGTATCATTGTTATTCTTTTTATTTTTTATATATGTTTCTTATATTATCATCACCGGTAATAAAAAAGAGTATAAAGAATACAGCAATGCCCCTTTTGAGGAAGGACTAACTTCAGATAAATTTGATTCACAAGATAAATCACAATAATTATGGCAAATGACGAACAATATAGTCAAGAAACTCAAGATAGTAAATTGATGATTGACCATGACTATGATGGTATTAAGGAGTTAGACAACCCACCACCACCATGGTTAATGTATATTTTTTATGCATCAATAATCTGGTCTGTTTTTTATGTATTTTATTATCATGTATATGATGGCCCAACACAAATTGATGAGTATAATACAGAAATGGCTGAAGCTGAAGCTCAAAGACCTGTAAATACTTTTGATGAGAATAATATTGCATTATTAACCGATGAGGCTTCAATGGCTGAAGGTTTAAAACTATATGGCAGTAAAGCATGTGATGCATGTCACAGTGCTAGTAATATAGGTCCAGACCTTACTGATAACTTTTGGATAAACGGAGGTAGTATAGCTGATGTATTTAAAATCATTAAGTATGGTAAAGCAGAAAAAGGAATGACACCATTCCAAAGCCAAATGACTGATGAACAAATAAATCAAGTTTCGAGTTATATTCTAGTAAAAATGAAAGGTGCATCTACTGCTAATACAAAAGGGCCAGAAGGCGACGAAATATAATTACCTTTTTTAGCACAAAATATATAAATCAGTCTTAATTATCTATTAAGACTGATTTGTTATTTAAATACATAGATTTTAATTTTTTAAAAGCAGATAATTATCATATTATAGCAAGTGTGATACAATATTAATTGCTAAATTTGTGCTTCCAAAATTAGAGTTGAATACTAATATAATTAATAGACAGTATTATGGGAACTAGTAAAGATAATAATTTACACAAACATCGAGAGCATATTGCTCACGACCCAAATTATGATGATATATCATACCGCGATAGAATTTCTACAGTAAAACTTGATGGATCAAGGAACTTCTTATTCCCAAAAATACCTAAAGGAGTATTTATTAACTGGAGAAACATCTTTGGTATTACCTTATTATTCTTACTTTTTGCTTTTCCATTAATTAAAATTAATGGAGACCCAATTATCCTTATTAATGTATTAGATAGACAATTCATTATTTTTGGAGTTATCTTTTGGCCACAAGACACATTTGTACTGTTGCTTCTAATGCTTTCTTTTATAATTTTTATAGTTCTATTTACAGTAACTTATGGAAGGATATGGTGTGGATGGGCCTGTCCTCAAACAGTATTTCTAGAAATTATTTTTCGTAGAATAGAGAAGTGGATTGATGGAACACCCAACCAACAACGGAAGCTAGCAGAAATGCCCTGGAATTCAAAAAAGATTTCTAAGCGTTTATTTAAATGGACAGTATTCTACTTTATTTCTTTTGCATTAGTTAATGCTATGCTATGGTACTTTATGTCGTTCGACAAATGGCTGCGATATGCTGGCGAAATGGAAAATCATATTCCTGGAATTGTTCTAATATTTATTTTCACAACTATATTTTTTGGAATTTACACTTGGTTTAGAGAGCAAATATGTATTATCGCTTGTCCTTACGGAAGAATGCAAAGTGTATTAATAGATAGATCTACTATCGTAATATCTTACGACTACTTAAGAGGAGAGCCACGAGGCCACCAAAAGAAAGGTGCTACAAGAGAAACTAGCGGAAAAGGTGATTGCATAGATTGCCATGCTTGTGTAGATGTATGCCCAACAGGAATAGATATAAGAAATGGTACTCAATTAGAATGTGTAAATTGCACCGCATGTATTGATGCCTGCGATACTGTTATGGATAGGGTTGGCAAACCTAAGGGCTTAATTAAGTATGCTTCGGAAAATGAAATTGCGGAAGGCAAAAAGCAAAAAATGTCGAAGCGAACTATTGCATACTCAATTGTGCTATTTGGAATTATGACTTTCTTTGTTACTATACTTGTAACTCGCGCTGATGTAGATGCAACAATACAACGAGTACCTGGTACTCTATTCCAAAAATCTACTAATGATAGTATTAGCAACATTTATAATATTAAGGTTGTAAATAAAACTCGAAGAGAACAAATTGTAACTCTTAAACTTAAATCATCGAAAGGAAGTATCACAATTGCTGGTGGTCCTTTAACTGTTCTTCCTAAAGCAAGAACCAAATCGATTGTAATAGTAAAGCTTGCAGAAAAAGATATTAAAACTAAGAACTTTATCTTGGATATAGATATTATTTCTGATGGCAAGAGTATTGATGACACAAAGGTTACTTTTATTGGAGATAAATAATATCTTCTATTTATTTAATAGATAAAGTTTTTGCCATTATTATTGCTAAAAACGCAGTAATAATGGCAAATTTATAACATACAACAATCATAATTGTTTATAATATTTTATCAGTAAACTGTTAAATAATAGTTTAACTAATAGAATATTATTTTACTTTTATCTTTTAATTGCAAACACATTATATATGAAATTTAACTGGGGTACTGGGATATTTATTTTTTTAGCATTTTTTGTTTTAAGTATGATAGGATTAGTAATTCTAACTGCTCAATATGAAGTTAATTTGGTAACTCCTGATTATTATCCAAAGGGGATTACTTATCAAGATCAAATAAATAAGGAAGCTCGCACAAGAGATTTATCAGAGGAATTAACTGTAAGTCAGGATAATAATACTATATTGGTTCATTTTCCAAAGATATATAATAAGCAAGTATTAAATAGTGATATAGAAGGAAATATATTACTATTCTTCCCTAAAAGTTATAGATTCGACAAAAACTATATTATAAATCTTGATTCTACTTTTGCACATACTATCCGTAAAGATAGCATTACTTGGGGAAGATGTATAATTAAAGTAGATTGGAAAGTTAACAATATCGAGTATTATCAGGAAAAAGAAATAATGATTAAGTAATAATACCGAAATAAAATAATGGTAACAATACTTACTTCTACAAATATCGAAGAGCTACAACTATTTAAGAGTGTTCTTGAATCTCATAACATTTTTTGTACAATAGAAATTAGCAATATCTCTACACATAAGTTTTATACTAGTGCTGGCGGAAAATTAATAATAGACGATTATAATTTATACGATGCTCAAGCCATATTAAGTAAATATGGCAATACACAAGCAGATGCTGCACTGAATATCGGTGTAGAACAATCTGAGGAAGAACTTCGGCTTAAAGGAAAAATAAGAAAGCTTAACCATATTCCAAGCATTGAGGAATTCCAAATAAATTATTCTCCCATAAATATTAAGCCAAGCCTTGTTGCCAAAATTTTTAATGAAGAAAAGCAGTATGTTATTCACAGAAATAATAATAAGTTTGATCTTAACGAATTTTTAGCGCACCTATTTGAAGGTAAGTTTTTTGAATACATAAATAGGAATAGATCTACCAAATACGAAATAGAAAATGAGTTAATAGAAAAACTAGAAATGGGAGATGACTTAAATTAACATCTTCTTTATTCGATTTTTAATTAGAAAAAGTCATTATTATTTATTTACTATTAGATTAGTTTTTCACTAAATTTGTAGCATAAAATTTAAATATAATTATTATGAGCATCACTATTAAAACCGTTTCTGAAAAATCTGATTATAAAAAGTTTATTGATTTCCAATTTAAACTATATAAAAATAGTGAAATGTGGGTGGCACCAATTAAGGATGATGAGATTAAAGCCATGAAAGCCGATAGTAACCCATCATTTGCATTCTGCGATGCAGAGTTTTGGCTTGCTGAGCAAGATGGAGAGGTAGTAGGAAGAATTGGCGCTATTATTAACCACAAATACAATGAGGAGCGCAACGAAAAGATGGGCCGTTATACTCGTTTTGAATGCATAGATGATGCTACGGTAGCTACATTACTATTGCAAACGGCGGAGGCTTGGATAAAAGAAAAAGGAATGAATGGCGTATTAGGGCCTTTGGGTTTTAACAACCTGGATCATCAAGGGTTACTTATTGAAGGTTTTGAATATCTCCCTTCAATTGCTAGTGAATATCATATGCCATATTATAAAACTTTTATTGAAAATAATAATTATAATAAGGAAATTGATTGGGTAGAATTTCGCCTAACTGTAGGAGAAAGAGCACAAAATAAAGCCGCACGTGGTGCCGAACTAATAAAAAAGCGCTACGGAATATCTGTAATTCAGTTTGAAAAACAAGAGGATTTAAAACCATATATTAAGACTGTCTTTGAAATATTAAATGATTCTTTTGAAGTTCTGCCTTTTGTATCTAAATTTGATGAATCATTATCTGAATTCTATTCCAACAAATATTTGCAACTTCTTAATCCGAAATTTGTAAAAATGGTAGAGAAAGATGGTCAAGTTATTGGCTTTATAATTGGGCTACCAAGCTTATCAAAAGCAATGCAGAAAGCCAATGGCAAACTGTTTCCTTTGGGAATAGTTCATATAATGAAAGCCTTAAAAGGCAAAGGCATTGATACTATGGATCAGATGCTTACAGGCGTACGTACTGAGTTCCAATCTACTGGAGCAGCGGTGATTCTTCAAGCTGAATTGCAAAAAGCAATGGCCGACCATGGATTAAAGTATATTGAAACAACTGGTATGTTTGAAACAAATGATAAAGCCATTGGTAATTGGAAAAACTATGAACATATACAGCATAAAAGAAAAAGATGCTTTGTGAAGATGTTTTAATGCTCTATTTATTAGCTTCATTATATCATAGATTTTTTATTCACTAGTTATTAAGCAAGCTTTTTTGTTTTGCCAATACACTGAAATAACACTCTGCACAAGAAATAGATACTATGAAAAATTTCCTAATACTATTTTTGTTATTTACATCAATCACTGTTATAGCTCAAGAGAAAAAACTAACAGATGAAGAGAAAATCTATGGGCTATCATTAATTTGGCAAGAAGTTAATTATAATTTCGCCTATTTGCAGAATTATAATTTGGACTGGGACAGTCTGTATATTGCAAATATTCCAAAAGTGGTTGCAGCAAAAAGCCTTACTGAATATTATTCAATTTTGTCTAATATTATGAATTCTTTTCATGAAGGGCATACTACCGTTAATTTACCTTCAGAAGTAATGAATAAACATGGTTATGTGCCAATATCAATGTCATATATAAATGGTAAATATTATGTAACTAGATTTTCATCAGAATATAAAGATAAAATCTATATTGGGAGTGTTTTAACAAACGTCAATGGTTATGATGTGAATGATTATTATGATAGATTCGTGTTTCCTAATAATAATTTAGCAGCACATTTTGCAAGGAGACAAGCTGGTAAAGGTAGATTCTTTGTAGGCCTGCTAAATAAAAATTTAACAGCAATATTTCTAAATCCTAATGGCAAAGCAGTTTCCATAAAACTAAAACGTATTCCTTATTTTACTGATGGACCTGAAACGATTAAAGTGCCAAAAATGTATAAGGATACTGTTTTTTTTCACAAAAATTATGGTGACATTTCCTACATCCGTATTAAATCTTTTCTGAATAGTACCCCAAGTACTTCTTTCACTAAAATAGTTGATAGTCTGAAAAATAGTAAAGCCATAATATTTGATGTAAGAGATAACCAAGGTGGAAATTCACAATATGCTACTGATATTATTTCATACTTCTCTGATAAAAAAGCCATACCTTTATGGTGGGGTCAACAAAAGGTTAATAAAAGTTATTCAAAAGCAGCAGGAGTATCTACATATTTACATGGAGACTCTTTAGCAAAAGCTAAAAATTATTATACTGATTATGTTACCTTATCACATTATGAAGGAGGACAATACAGCTATCCTAACAACACAAATGGAGAGTTAAAAAATATACCAGTAATAGTTCTATGCAATTATCTTACAATATCATCAGCTGAGGCGTTCATTATTCAGCTAAAACAAGTAGCATCAGTTACCGTAATAGGAGAGCCCACAGCAGGAAGTGCTACTATGGCCTTGGAGGTTCAGCTTCCTGGTGGTGGTACCGTAAAGATTTCCACTGTCAAAGCCCTTGATGAAAATGGGGAACCATATAAATACACACAGCCAGACATTACTCATATTCCTAGTTTCGAAGATGAGAAAACTGGTACTGACAGTGTATTAAAAATAGCTATTGACTATATTAATAATAAGAACTAATACTTAATAAAAGCAGCTATTTTGTTTTGCCTTTGTCAAAATTTAACTTATCCTCTTGAATGCAAAGATATTTTACATTGAATATCATAAGTATATTCCAAAGTATTTATCAGCAAGTTTTAAACGTAATTGCCGTTAAACAAATCAACACCTCCCTGTTAGTAATTAAGCATTAAGGTCAAAGGCATTACCTACTAAAAATCTATTTTTACACATTGTAAGTATCTATACAATAAATTACTATTGTATATGTTAATATAGGTATATATCAGTAAAATTCAATAACAAAATATAATATGAGCGCATTAACTTTTATGTTACAAATAAATGAAGTTGGGCAATTGGCACAAGATTCATTAAATGCATTAGCCGAATCAGGGCAAGGCCTTGCTAATGGTGAAATATCTATATGGGAACTTACCAAAAGAGGTGGTTGGTGGATTATGGGTCCCTTAGCTATCATGTCGGTGTTGGCTGTTTATATTTTTATTGAAAGGTATATGATTATACTTAAAGCTACAAAAGACGAAACTGGATTTATGAATGACATCCGCGATTTAATAAGTGATGGAAAAGTAGATTCAGCAAAGCAGCTTTGTCAGAAGCAAGATTCACCATTAGCAAAAATGATAGAAAAAGGAATAGCAAGATTAGGACGTCCATTACAAGATGTAAATATTGCTATTGAAACTGTTGGTAGATTAGAGGTTTCCAAATTAGAGAAGAACGTTGCAGCATTGGCAACAATTTCTGGTGCAGCACCTATGATTGGCTTTTTAGGAACAGTTGTAGGAATGGTTCAGGTATTTTTTGATATGTCGAACGGAGGAAATAGCCTTGATATTGGATTACTTTCTGATGGTATGTACCAAGCAATGGTAACAACAATAGCCGGACTTATAGTAGGCATTATAGGCTATATTGCGTATAACGTAATTGTGGCACGTATTGAGAAAGT
>JAGLDA010000117.1 GCA_023145955.1 Bacteroidales bacterium | reverse complement strand
ACACTTAATTGTTCCGACACATTAGCAATATCTTTCACTTTACCATCTTTAAAAAGTATATCGATAGTACCTCCTTCTTTGGAATACATATAATTACTTGTGTGGTCAGTAAAAACATAGTAAGAGATATCCTCGGCTGAAATATTCAATTGTTTCTGTGTCAATTTCCTTAATTTATTTAGTTTGGCTATAGAAAATTCCTTATCGCTATATTCAATTTTAAAAAAGTGTCGATTAATCATCCTTTCAGATAAATCTCTTAATACAGAGTCTTTTGAATTAAAAGCCCAGGTTTTTATAGCCGAAAGAATATCATAATCATCAAGTAGAGCATAATTCTGAAGGGCAATTTTGTCATTATCAAAGAGCTTATCATCCACATCATTATTTAGGAAATATGAAAATGCTGGGGTAGCAAATAGTTTTTCACCATTTTTGCTTACATATTTAGCTCTTTTAAGAATATTCATAAGAAGGTGCTCTGCCACAAGTACGGTTTTATGCAAATATACTTGCCAATACATTATTCTTCGCGAATGCAAGAAACTCTCAATAGAATAAATACCTTTATGCTCAATCACAATATTACCATCAACCACATCTAACATCTTAATAATACGCTGAGTACCAATAGCCCCCTCGGTAACACCTGTAAAGAAACTATCACGACGCAGATAGTCCATCCTATCAACATCCAGCTGCGAACTTACTAACTGATGTAAGAATCTTTTTGGGTATTCATCTTTAAAAATAGAAATAGCAAGGCTTAGTTTTCCATCAAACTCCTTATTTAACTGTTCCATAAATAATAAAGAAATTTTTTCGTGAGAGACCTCTTTTACAATAGAATATTCTAAAGCATGAGAAAATGGCCCATGGCCGATATCATGTAAAAGTATTGCCAGCAGTGAGGCCTCCTTTTCTTCATTGGTAATCTCTGTTCCCTTTTGGCGAATCGTATTTATTGCTTCATTCATAAGAAAAGTAGCCCCTATAGCGTGACTAAATCTTGAATGAACAGCAGAAGGATATACCAAATGCGACATTCCCAGCTGCTTAATACGTCTTAAGCGCTGAAAATACTTATGCTCAAAAACATCATAAATTACACCTCGAGGAATATTAATAAACCCATAAACAGGATCATTTAACAACTTTTTCTTTTCTTGAATACCCATATTGCAAATTTAACTTTAATTAATTTAAAACGGTTATAAAATCTAATATTATTTCTAAATTTGCATACAAATAAATTAATACATAAAATACTATGGCAAGAATACTTTGGGTTGATGATGAAATTGAGATGTTGCGTCCTCATATAATGTTTTTAGAGCAAAAAGGATACGATTTAGACGCCATTAATAATGGTGCCGACGGATTGATGTTAATAGATAAATATGATTATGACTTGGTATTTCTGGATGAAAATATGCCTGGCATTTCTGGCCTAGATGTTCTTATAGAAATAAAAAAAATAAACTCTGAATTGCCAGTAATAATGATAACAAAGAGCGAAGAAGAATCCATAATGGAAGAAGCTATTGGCTCTAATATTGCAGATTATCTTATTAAACCTGTAAATCCAAACCAGATTTTATTGGCTATAAAAAAGAATATTAATGCCACACAAATTATTTCTGAGAAGAATACAATGGATTACCAACGACAGTTCAGAGAAATTGGTATGGAGCTCGGCAATAATTTAGACCCTCAAGAGTGGATTACTATCTATAAAAAACTTGTTGATTGGGAGATGAAGCTTGAGAAATCTGAAGATGGAGGCATCTTGGATATTTTTCAGACACAAAAAGATGAAGCCAATATTGTTTTTTCAAATTTTGTTGCCGAAAACTATATCGATTGGCTTCATGGGGCTGATGATAAGCCTGTAATGTCGCAAACTGCATTTCGAAAAAAGGTATTACCACAGTTAAAAGACAACACTCCAACCTTTCTATTTGTAATAGATAACTTACGTTATGACCAATGGAAAACTATTTACCCAACCATTTCTGAGTATTTTAGAGTGGTAGAAGATTCAATATATTATAGCATTCTACCTACTACCACACAATATGCAAGGAACTCATTTTTCTCTGGTTTAATGCCTTCCGAAATTGAGAAAAAATACCCGCAATATTGGACCCAAGAACATGAAGAAGGAACAAAAAACCAATTTGAAGGAGAGCTCTTAGGAACTCAACTTAAGAGACTTGGCCTTGATATGGATTATTCTTACAATAAGATTATAACATTGGACCAAGGGCGAAAGCTTGCTGAAAACACTCATAAGCTTTTTAATAAAAAACTAAATATTATAGTTTACAACTTCGTGGATATGCTTTCGCATGCTAGAACAGAGATGGAAGTAATTCGCGAATTGGCATCAGATGAAAAGGCATACCGATCGCTAACCCTTTCATGGTTTAAGAACTCCCCATTATTTGAAATAATGAAAACTATTGCTGATAAAAAGGGACAGATTATTATTACCACTGACCATGGTTCAGTAAAGGTTAAAAAACCAGTGAAAGTTGTTGGAGACAAAACTACAAACTCTAATTTAAGATATAAATTTGGGCGTAAAATAGACTATAAGCCAAAAGAGGTATTTGAAGTTACAAATCCTGAGGATGTTTTCTTACCAAAGATAAATGTTAGTACAAAATATATTTTTGCCAAACAAAACAACTTCTTTTTATACCCTAATAACTATAATTATTATTATAAATATTATAACGATACTTTTCAGCATGGGGGAATATCATTAGAGGAAGTATTAATTCCTTTAATTACTTTAAGCGCCAAGTAAACATACAAACATCAACAGAATGATTGTTAAACTAAATGAATTAAAAGAAACAGCAAAAACGATTATTAGTAATTATACTGATAATCGTATTTTTGTGCTCAATGGAGAAATGGGTGCTGGCAAAACCACTTTTGCCAAGCATTTCTGTGAGATTTTAGGGACAAATGAAGAAGTTACTAGCCCAACTTTTGCAATAGCAAATATTTATACTAGTGATAGATATGGAGAAATAAATCATTTCGATTTTTATCGCTTAGATAGCGCTCAAGAAGCTATAGATATTGGTCTTGGCGACTACTTATACAGTGGTAATTATTGCCTAATGGAATGGGCAGATATTATTATTGACCTAATTCCTAAACCATATATTAAAATTGATATTCTACATACCGACGATAGAAACGAAAGAGAGTTTAAAGTTTCAATTATAGATGATATATAACTGTACTAATTATAGTTACAGCTATCCACTAATAATTATTTTATTTTTCATAAATGTTAAATATTTGAAAATATGTCATAATAAGGCTGTATTTTACCATAGGTATGCATTTATGAAGAGTAATAATATCTATTTTTGCAATCTCAAATTAAAACCATAATTATATGCCAAAGGTGAGTAATTTATATTTAATAACAAAAGTAGCTGCAATGCTACTACTTATTGGTCAATTAAATGTACATTTCTCCACATCACACTCAATAATAGCATATAATACTACCGAAACAACTATAGTAAGTGCCGATATTTCAGCAATTAGTGATATTGCTGAAGAAAATGAAATAGAGGATTATTCAAACTCTATTTTGACAATAAAAGAGGATATTGAATTATTAAATACTACAGAATTAGTTAATCCCTCAAATAACTTACTATTTTTACATCAAAAAATTAGTACTCCTCCCCCAAAACTATATTTATTATTCTAATTGGATTTTGTAAACACAAAGTCACAATTTTGATATTTATTAAGGAAGTTGCATTTTCAATTTGAATTCAGCTTGCATAAAATATTTGCATAATAAATAAGTAAAATACTAATAACAAATTTACAATCATGCTTAAAAACTTTTTAGGAAATAGCCCACAATGGTATAAGATGACTATAATTGGGTTCCTTTTATTCAACATTATATCTTACTTTACTTTAGGAACAACTATAACATCATGGATAATTATTGGTGAATTCATTTTCACATTAGCCATGGCTCTAAAAGTATACCCATTAGTTTCAGGGGGATTACTTGCAATACAAGTTATGTTTCTACAACTTACTACCGCCAAAAACGCATATAACGAAGTAGTTATGAATTTAGAGGTAATTCTACTATTAATGTTTATGGTGGCCGCTATATTCTTTATGAAACCTTTACTAATGTATATTTTCAGTAAAGTGTTTACTAAAGTGCGGTCTAAAATGGTATTATCACTTTTATTTGTAATATTATCAGCTATACTATCTGCCTTTCTTGATGCATTGACTGTTACTGCCGTTCTAATTAGCGTAGCTGTTGGGTTTTATGGCGTATACAAATCGGTACAAACGGGAGATAGTGACCTTAATAAAGACGGAATAATTGATTCGGAACAATTAGGAGGTGATACTTTAGAACAGTTTAAAAGTTTCCTTAGAAGCTTAATTATGCATGGTGCAGTAGGAACAGCCTTAGGTGGAGTAATGACTATTGTTGGTGAGCCTCAGAACTTGCTAATTGGGGAGAAGATGGGATGGGATTTTATCGAATTTTTTATGCAAATGAAAATAATAACAATTCCAGTTTTCTTTGCAGGAATACTTACAACTGTAGTCTTAGAGCAATTTAAACTTTTTGGTTTTGGCGCAAAATTACCAAATGTAGCTTTTGAAATAATACTAGCACATAATAATATTGAAGATTCAAAACGTACAAAAAGTGAGAAAAACAACCTTATTGTACAGGCCGTTGCCATGCTATTTCTTATTATTGCATTAGCACTTCATATTGCACCCGTAGGTTTTATTGGCTTAGCACTAATTATTTTCCAAACAGCATTTATGGGCATCACCGATGAGCATAAGATTGGGCCTTCTTTTGAAGAAGCACTACCTTTTACTGGACTTTTAGTAGTTTTCTTTGCCATTGTTGCCATGATTCACGATCAGCATTTATTTAAGCCAATTATTGACTACGCCCTTTCAATGGACGCTTCAATACAACCTACTACATTTTATATAGCAAACGGTATTCTTTCAGCAATAAGTGATAATGTATTTGTAGCAACAGTATATATAAACGAAGTAACTGCTGCATATAATGCAGGCAGTATAACTCGTGAAGAATTTGAGAAAATTGCTATTGCAATAAATACAGGAACTAACCTACCAAGTGTAGCTACACCAAATGGGCAAGCAGCATTTCTGTTTTTACTTACATCATCTATTGCCCCACTAATTGACCTATCATACGGACGAATGGTAAAAATGGCTTTTCCATATGCCGTGGTATTAGGAACGGTTGGTTTACTTTGTATAATGTACTTATTATAATAGCATCTATAAACTTATATATAAGCAAGGAGTTTTTTTCACAAAAAGAAGCTCCTTGCTTTTTTAGTACATCTAAATAGGCATATTCAGAAAATAGTTAAAAAACAACCATATATCCAAAGTGGATTTTAGCTTTCGCAAACTCAAAACTAGTATCTTCATTTTTGCCAATAGCATACGATAGCCCAAACACACCAGCTTTGGTAGAAAAACTAAAAGTTAACCCAAAAGACTGATAAACACCTGTAGTTGTAATACTATATGGGTTTACAATTTGCCCTATATCATAAAAAGCTCCCAAATACGAATATTGATCGAGCAATAGGCGATATTCCAAGGTTTGAATACTATAAAAAGTTGCAAAGATTGACTGTTCATCAAACCCTCTAAAAGTTTTGAACCCTCCTACTTTGTATAATTCGTTAATCATTATATTCTCACTTTCAATATAGGCTGTAGAATTTTCAATCTTTATCGTTTGTCTTCTAAATAAAGGAATGAAAAATTGAGCATTACCTTTGGCTCTAAAAACAATCTCATCAATCTCAGTTTCAGTTCCAGAGCTATAATCAATAATTTGTTTATACCCACCATCAGCATTAACATTAAAAACAAAACCTCTGCGTGGATTAAATATATTATCAAGCCTATTAATATAAATTCCTAGACCAAAAGAATGAGAATTCACATCACTCAAACTTGAATTTCTAGCTCCAATGTCTTCAGGCTGCAAATAGTTACTATTTAGCACATGCACGTAGGAACTAATATAATCCTGACCTAAGATAGCAAATTGGAGAGAAGGCTTATACTCAAGGTTTACATAGGTTGTATCTTGTTTATCTATTTTAAAATCCAACGCTACGCCAAAAGGAGAATTGAATAAATATGGATACTGCAAATTAATTTCTAAAAACTGAGAACTATTTCCAGGGCTCTCCCATTGAACAGAAATTCGCTCACCCATACTAAAGCTATTTATCAACTTAAGATTTAAATTGCCAGAAAATTGCAATTTCTTAGTTTGAGGATTTGGAGCCATTCCTACTATTCCATTAAATTGGTTATTCTCTTTCTTTTTTAAACTAATAAATACCTCTGCTTTGCCTTCAATAAATTTAACCCTAAGGGGTTTATACAACTCAATAAAATCAAGTCTATTTATCAGCTTCTCAATCATGCCAATTTTGGATTCATTATATTCATCACCAATACTAATACCTATATATTGCTCAATAAAACCCAATCTAATTTCATCAAAATCTGTTAAATGAATTGTGTCTATAAAAACAAGAGAACCTTTATCAATTAGTAATTCTGCAGAAATTTTATTACTACTAATTTCTATATTCACTAGTTTTGTATTTGCAAAAGGGTAGCCAGAGTTCTCAAAACGCATAACAATATCTTTCTGCAACGCTAATAATTCCACATAATTAAAATCTCTATTATCAAAATCTAGAGATTCTTGTTTTAGATTTTGCAGCATTTTCCACTCAGAAGTACTAAATTTTAATTTCTCCCAAACATACTTATCACCCAAATTAAAAAACACATCTAATTTATTTTTTGAATATCCACTACTGTCAACTATAAGCTCAGCATAACCAACAGATTGTAATTTCACAATGATATCCTCAACCTCTTGTTCCCTACTCATACTATCCGCAAATTGCTTTACATAATCAGGCATATCTGATTTTGAAATCTGACTATCAAAATTTAATTCTAGCATATACGTTTTTTGAGCCATAGAGTCTATCGCCAACAATGAAAAAATAAATATGCCTATAATAAATTTCAAAATAATATTAAAATAAGGTTTGCTGTTTTACATTTTCATGAGAAACTTCCCAATTGATTGTATCCTTTTTATTTATAGTAAGATAATCATTAGTCTTAGAAAAAGGTTTGCTGCCAAAGAAACCTCTATGTGCCGATAATGGCGATGGATGAATACCTTTTATAATAAGGTGTTTATTTTCATCAATCAAACTCGCTTTTTTCTGAGCATAATTTCCCCAAAGAATAAAAACACAATTTTTCTTATTCTCAGATATTTTACGAATTACTTCATCAGTAAATTCCTCCCAACCATGCTTTTGATGAGAGCCAGCCTGTTTTTCTCTTACAGTAAGTATCGCATTTAACATTAATACACCTTGCTTTGCCCAATTCATAAGATTCCCATTTTTACTAATATCAATTCCCACATCGCTAACCAATTCTTTTACAATATTGCGAAGTGAAGGAGGCTGTTTTACTCCATCGGGCACCGAAAAACATAATCCTTGCGCCTGTCCTAAACCATGATATGGATCTTGACCAATGATAACAACTTTAACATCACTAAAAGCAGTTAGATTAAATGCGTTAAATATTAGTTCCTTAGGAGGAAATACCGTACTGTTTTTATATTCATAATCAACAAATTGAATTAGCTCTTTATACTCTTCTGATTGAATATAATTTGCCAGTACTCTTTGCCAGTTTTCATCAACAATTTTATACATATCTATTAGATTTAGATATTACAAATTTAAAGAAAAATAAAGACTTTTTTTACAAAATATATTGCTTTTACAAAAAAAATTAAATTAATAAATTTCAATTTCCAATAAAACAGTATCTTTGTAAGTTAATATAAAACAAGTATAAACTATCAACCTAAAGAAATATGAAAAAATTAAGTTTATTATTATTAGTTTTATTGGGAAGCATAATAGCACTATCGTCATGTCAGTCGCGTGGTCAAAAATGTCCTGGCATGTATACTCAAAACGAAACTATTGACATTCAAAAACCAATTACATCAGATAATTTAGATTAAATAATAATCCTATTGAGTTTCTTTTATAACGGCACCAATAATATGCGTATCAAGTTATATATCATAGCATTACTAATTATCCCTTTCAGTCTTTTTGCTCAAAAAGCTGATAAGATAATTAAAAAGCCGCTATTAAAAAAAGAGAAAAGCTTCGGTATAAATTTCAACTCTGACGGCTGGGGAGTAGGCTTCCGATTAGGCCAAGCCATTACTTATAAAAACAAGAAAACCTGGGATCTAAACTTCTCTTTTATTTCTGACAGCAAGCAGGAACGCCAGCTATGGATTTCTGCCCAATCATCGGCAAAGAGTTTCTTTTACGGCAAATTAATGCATTTTTATGGGCTACAATTAATGCGTGGTCGACAAAAAATAATAGCTGAAAAACCTTATTGGGGAGGTGTGGAAGTGCGCTGGTTTTATTATGGCGGACTAAATTTGGGGATTGGCAAACCAGTATATCTATATGTATTCGATCAAGCTACTAACAACTCCGTAATTTTAGAAAGGTACAACCCCGACAAACATATGATTGAAGACATATTTGGCAGAGGACCTTATACCAAAGGATTTAGTGAACTTAGTTTACATCCAGGCATTAGTTTTAAAATGGGGCTAAACATAGAATTTGCTCCTTATCAAGAAAAAACTAAAGCTTTTGAAGCAGGAATAATTGTTGATACATATGCACTACCAATACAAATAATGGGGCTTAGTGACCCAGAATATTACAAACTCCGCTTTTTTTTAGCATTCCGATTTGGCTCAAGATATAATAAATAATCATATTCTGCTTATACAATTCCATTTGATAAATAATGGTATTAATTATGCTAAATTGATACTCTAGCATTAATATTTATGTTGGTTTTAACTTATTTTTGTATGGCAAAAGTTTAGACCAATATATTAATTGAATGTATTGAAAAAAACTGTAATTTGCCTAACTTTAGCACACTAAATGATATTTATATAAATTACTGAATACTAGATATGAAGACAAAAAAATTACTTTTAGGATTAATGACGTTTACCGTGATAGCGGTTAGTAGTGCATTGTATTTTGAACGAAATACTGTTGATAGCAATGATATTACTGAAGAAAAACACGATAAAAAGGATCAAAAGGGAATTGCTGGTGCAATGGATTTTTACTACCGATTGAAAGCTGATGTTGTAACAGGAAATATTGAAACTGACAAAATTGTTGCAGCAAGAACAGCTGTAAGAAAAATGTCTAGTTCTAAATCTCTAGGATTATCATGGGAAGAGCTAGGCCCAAATAATGTTGGTGGACGTATTCGTGCTTTAATTTTTGACAATCAAGACAATACAAACAATACTATGTATGCTGGTGGTGTACAAGGTGGCTTATGGAAATCTACCAACGCAGGACAATCGTGGGTACAAGTACCTATTGATGGCAATATTGCTATTACATCAATGTGTCAAACTCCTGCTGGAGACATTTATGTTGGAACAGGCGAAGGCTTGGCTCAAGCTGCATACACCAACAGAAATTCTGGTGGTATTGGTGCTGGTATTTATTTAAAAGAAGCTACATCTACCGACTTTGATATTATTTCAAATACTATTACTTGGAAATATATAAATAGATTAGCCTCTGATAAAAACGGAAAAGTATATGCTGCAACAAGTAGTGGGTTGAAATCTACAACTGATAAAGGTACTACAAGTTGGAACTTAGAAAAAGGTGGCAACTTTAAAGATGTTAAGTGTTTAGAAGACGAAACCAGAGTAGTTGCTACAATGGGTAATAAGATACAAATATCTGATGGCGATGGATCATGGGATCAATCATCACCAGGTAATGGGCAGAGAGCAGAAGTAGCAATTGCACCTTCTGATAAGGATGTTATATATGTTACATATGCAAACAATGGTGGTCTAGATGGTATTTACAAAACTACCAACGGAGGTAGCAGCTGGACTCTTGTTGGACAAGGAGGCATATCTGCTTTTAATCTTTTTGGAAGTAATAACCAAGGATGGTATGATAATGTACTTATGGTACACAAAACTAATCCTAATATTGTATATGCTGGAGGCATTGATTTATGGAAAGGCGTAAAGATTTCTGATAACGCTCCTTATAGCTGGACAAAGAAAACTCTTTGGCATGCCGACAAGATATCACCTATATATGTTCATGCTGACCAACATGTATATACACAACATCCTACAGAAGCAAACACTTTTTACCAAGGAACAGACGGTGGTATTTCAAAAACTACTGATGGTGGTAATACATTTGTAACTTTAAATACTGATTTTAACGTAACACAATTTTATGCTGTTGGAACTCACCCTAATGGCGGAGTTATGGGTGGAACACAAGATAATGGTACTCAATTTATTGATGGTAGTGCTACTCATCCAAGCCAAAAGCAAGAAGCTAGAGAAATACTTGGTGGTGATGGTGGCTGGTGTGCTGCTTCAATTCTTAATCAAGAAGTAGTTTTTGCTTCTATCTATTATGGCACTGTTGCTCGTTCGTCAGATTTTGGACAGTCAATGCAAAAACCTTCTGATGAAACAGTAAGCCCTGCTACTCCTGAATTTTACAGCCAGGCAATGCTTGACAACTTAGCTGGAGCTTTTGTTACTCCTACCATTATATGGGAAACTATTAGCTATCCTAACAGCCGTGATTCAGTAAATTATTCTGCTGATCAAGATTACGTTATGGGAGACACAATTGATGGCCGTAGTGCTACAAATAATGCATATCCTTTTGAATATATACTTACTGCTGACTTAAATTATGAAGATACTATTAAGATTGTTGACCCTGTACAGAGTCGTTTCTTTGTAGGTACAGCAGATGGTATTTGGATGACAAAAGAAGCTTTATACTTTAAGAAAACTACTCCTTCATGGTCGCTTATTATGAAAAACCCAACACCTGCTAATAAGGCTGTTTGGAGTATGCAAATTTCTCGTGATGGCGATGTTCTATATTATGTTTATAATGGAGAACTTGGTAGATTAAGTAATTTATTAGAAGCTCAAGAAGATTCTACAGCAAGTGCTAACTCTTCTGCCTATGTAATAGAAGATGTTATCATTAAAAATTTCAGTGGTATGATTTCAAGTGTTAGTATAGACCCTGATAATTCTGCTAATATAGTTGTTACTATTGGTGGTACTAGTAGTAATTCAATATATTATTCTTCAAATGCAACTTCTAGTAGTCCTACTTTTAGCTCTGCTAAAGGAAATTTACCATCAAATACTCCTGTTTATTCTTCTTTAATTCCTCTAAATAACCCTAACTATTGTATCATAGGTACAGAGTTTGGTATATTTACTACTAATAATATTACTTCATCTAGTCCAACATGGACTAAAGAGAATACTGGTTTTGAATCAATGGCTCCAGTTTATCAGATAATTCAGCAACAAAATAGTTTAGCATGGAAAAAGACAGTAACTCTTGACCAAGGGATACCTTTGGTACAGATTTATCCTGGAGTTTATAATCACGCTCAAATATATGCTGCTACACATGGTAGAGGATTCTTTACTTGCAAAAACTTTATGAGTATTGAGGACGAACCTAGTGATAATAAGAAGTATATTTCTGATATTAAGCTATACCCAAACCCTGTTGTTGATAATGCTACTGTAGAATATCTGCTTACAAATAAGGCTGACGTTACAATAACTATATTTGATATTAATGGTCGTTTGCTTAGCGAAACTAACTTAGGAAGTAAGTCAGGACAACAATCTACCAAGGTTAACACTTCAAATCTAACTCCTGGATTATATATCCTACAATTACGAGCTGGTACTGATGTTACTACATCTAAGTTTATAAAGAACTAATAGATAGATCATAAAATATTAGAAAGCCCTTTTGCATTAGTGCAAAAGGGCTTTTTTTTGCTTAGTTAAGTATTGATTAATACTAAACATCCTCAATATAAATTACTATTAATAAAACTGAAACTTTTGTTGTTGTAATTTGAACAATTTCTATCTTTGTTGTCAGATTTTAAGATTTAAGTATATTCTTGTAAAAATACAAATACCATGATTGAGAATAAAAAAATTACAATTGGCAATGAAGGAAAGAAGGTTCGTTCAGATTTTTATATAGAAATAGAACTAACTTCTAAAGGAGGGATTGGACTAAACTTTACTTCAAAAGTTGACTCCATGTTTGGCAAAAGTAACCGGAAACTTATAAATGACATTCTAAGTTTTTACAACATATCTAATGCTAACATTCTTATTATAGACAAAGGAGCACTTCCTTTGGTAATTGCAGCAAGAATGGAAGCAGCTATTCGAAAGCTAATTAAAACAGACAAAGAGTACCTATTTCCAATTATAGAAGCTAATAAGTCTATTACTACAAAATCTAATATGCGTTTTTCACGTTTATACTTACCAGGCAATTCGCCAAGTATGATGCTAAATGCTGGAATCCATAAACCCAACGGAATTATTTTGGATTTAGAAGATGCCGTAGCTCATAACAAAAAATATGAAGCTAGATTTATGGTTAGAAATGCTCTTCGAGGAATAAATTTTTATGGCGCTGAGCGAATGGTCCGAATTAATCAAATTCCAATGGGACTTGATGATCTAGATTTCATTGTAGCTCATAATGTGAATCTTATATTGGTTCCTAAATGCGAATCTGCTGATCAAATTCATCAAGTAAATAAGAAAATTGATGAGCTTAAATCTAAAAACAATATAGCTAATGATATATGGCTAATGCCAATAATAGAATCCGCTTTAGGAGTGATAAAATCATTTGAAATTGCTACAGCAGCAGATAATATTTCGTCAATTGCAATAGGTTTAGAAGATTATACTGCTGACCTAGGAACCTTGCGAACTGATGAAGGTACAGAATCATTCTATGCTCGATCAATGGTAGTAAATGCTTGCCGAGCAGCGGGCATTCAACCTATCGACTCTGTTTTTTCGGATGTATCGGATATGGAAGCTCTCGCTAGAAATGTACGTAAATCAAAGGCATTAGGATTTGATGGAATGGGATGTATTCATCCAAGGCAAATCAATGTAATTCATGATAATTTCGCACCAGAGAATAAAGAAATAATAAAAGCTCAGAAAATATATCTAGCATTTTTAGAAGCTAAGAAGAAAGGTTTAGGAGTTGTTTCTTTGGGAACAAAAATGATTGATGCCCCCGTTGTAAAAAGAGCTGAAAACACATTAAACACAGCAATTGATTTAAAAATTATTACTAAAGATTGGATGGATGAAGAGTAATCAGTATGCAGTATGCAGTGTGCAGTATGCAGTATGCAGT
>JAGLDA010000116.1 GCA_023145955.1 Bacteroidales bacterium | reverse complement strand
GCAGTATGCAGTCAGTTGTCCCGAAGCTATAGGAAACAATCGTTAGTGAAGTCAATCAATTTTTAAATAACAATATATAAAACCTAATATAATGAGCAAGCAAGATATAAAATTAGTTGAAAATGCAGCAGGACGAATGGTTCCTCTTGAGATTAATGGAGATAAGCAAACTCCATATCAAGGAGTGGGAAAATTTATTCCTGATGGACGAAGGTATGCACCAAAATTGTCATCATGTGCAAATTTCCCTCAAGATGGAAATAAAACGGTAGCTAGTTTAAAAGACGCTTTAATAAATAGTGGGATAAAAGATGGTATGACTATTTCTACTCACCATCATTTTCGTAATGGAGACCTGATTGCAAACCAAATTTTTGATATTGCTCATGAGTTAGGAATAAAAGATTTACGCTGGTACCCATCAGCATCATTTCCATGTCATGAGCCTCTTATTAAATACCTTAAAGATGGCACTATTAATAGAATTGAAGGAAGCATGAATGGCGTATTGGGCAAGTTTGCTAGTGAAGGAGGCATGAAAGGTATTGGTGTATTGCGTTCGCATGGCGGGCGTTATCAAGCAGTTCAGGATGGAGATGTGCAGATTGATATAGCAGTAATTGCTGCACCTACAGCAGACGCTTTTGGCAATGCTAATGGAGTAAATGGCTCTGCGGCGTCAGGATTGTTAGGATTTGCCTTAGCAGACTCACAATATGCCGATAAAGTAATTGTGGTAACAGATAATATGGTTCCTTTTCCATGTATTCCATGGCAAATTCATGGCAACTATGTGGACTATACCGTTAAAGTAGATAAAGTTGGTGACCCTGAGAAAATCATTTCTGGCACAACTAATATTACAAAAAGCCCTGACAGATTACTAATTGCGGAGAAAACTGCTCAATTTTGCGAAGCTACTGAAATTATTCATGATGGCTTTAGTTATCAAGCTGGAGCTGGTGGCACTTCATTATCCATAGGAATATATTTTGAAGAAATTCTTCGTAGAAATAGCTGGAAAGCCCGATTTGTAAGAGCTGGGAGTAATAAATACCCAGTAAAAATGCTTGAAGATGGAGTCATTGATTACATACTTGATGGTCAAACTTTTGATTTAGAGGGAATTCGTTCTATGCGTGAGAATGCAAACCATGTTGATACTAGTCCATTTACTAGTTATAACTATCATAGTAAGGGGAACTTTGCATCGATGATAGATATTGCTGTATTAGGAGCTACTGAGGTTGATGTAAACTTTAACGCCAATGTTGTAACTCATTCCGATGGATATCTACTACACGGTATTGGCGGATGGCAAAACTGCTTATTTGGTAAAACAGTAATACTTCCTATTCCACTATTCCGCGATAGAATTCCTGTAATTATTGATAAAGTAACTACTCTTTGTGGTCCTGGCGAATTAATTGATGTTATTGTTACCGAGCGTGGTGTGGCGGTTAATCCACTTCGTAAAGACCTTATTGAAAAAGCTAAGAATGCTGGCTTTGAGCTTAAAACAATACAAGAATTAAAAGCGGAAGCAGAAGAAATATGTGGGGTACCTGAAAAGCCTGAACTTGATGAGGAGATTATTGCAGTAATTAAATGGGTAGATGGAACAGTAATTGACTCTGTAAGGAAGGTGAAAACAAAATAGATTTTGACGTTTTAAGTTTTGAAGATAACATAATATGTATACTTCAAAACTTAAAACATCTTATAATCTAAATATTATAACTTCACCTCTTCAATTTCGATAGCAGGGCTACCACCTTCATATTTTGATGGGCATTTCAGTAGGATACTTGTTCCTTTAAACTCACCTCCTTTCATACTTCCTGTAACAACAACTTGGGTGCTTTTCTCAAAATCTTGAGGCTTTGGTTTATTAACCACCACTTTACGATTTACACTATCTTGGTCGTACATATAAAAACTAAAAGCATCGGAATTTACCTTAGCATCATAGTAAATAGGTTGATTCATATCCAACACCCCTACTATATCAAAGCTTTTATTAGGATGCTTAGCTGCAACTTCAAAAGTGGCATAAGACCTACTATTATCCCAAAGGCTAACAATCATTAGCCCAAGTATTGCAGCTATTGCAACCACTAAAATTATTTGTGTTTTCTTCATTATTACTATCTAATCTTTCTCTATTTTACTTTCCAACTTATCAAGTTTTCTATCAATAGCAAACATATATATCGCAATACCTATAAGGATAATCGATAAGACTGCCACTACAACGAATATTTTATTTTGATCGTCCATAAATTAAAAATTAAGTTCTTTTTCTTCAATGTATTCTTCAATTACTTTTGTTCTAGTTCTAATTTGTAATACCCATTGGCTAAGTATTATCCAACCTATTAAAGCTGGATAAAAAACATATCTCATTTGAGCATCCATATCACCAAAAGCAGGATTTCCATCACCACTACCAGGATGCATAGTATCACTAGACAAGCGCGGAAGTATTCCTACAAAAACTATAAGGATTACAAAAGCAAAAATATTATATACTGCAGATACTCTAGCACGTTTTTCTTCATCGGGAATTGCAGAGCGCAATACCAAATATGCAAAATATACTAACAGACTAACTGCAGCACCATTTAAATGTGGATCGTTTGCCCAAGGCTCTCCCCAGGTAAATTTTGCCCAAACCATTCCAGTAATAATTCCTAATAAACCAAAGAATACACCAACTAACACTGCTTGATTAGCCTTTAGGTCGTTATACATATTACCTTTAGAGAGGAATTTTAAGCTATTTACAAAACTTGTGAGCATAACACCAAGCATAGCAAACCACATTCCCACATGAAAAAATACATTGCGAACAGTATCACCAATATTAGAATCAGGCACTTGCACCATAAAACCATATATAATGGCATATAGAAGCAAAAGTATTGAGAGGTATTTCCACCAATTTTTTTTCATAGTATTATCACTAATTATTCTTTCCAAAGATATGGAAATAGTATATATGATAGCATAATAACCACCAGATTTAATCCGAAAGTCATACCCAATAATTTAAGCGCTTCAGGTGTAAATTCAGCAGTTACTAATGCAATATTCGATAGTGCTATTAGGCTTAATAAAAACGGCAACATCAGAGGGAAACTCAATATGGCCATTAATGCAAAATTATTGTCAGAGCGCGATGCTATGGCAGCCACCATAGTAAGTGTAGAGGCAAAACCTAATGCTCCTAGCAATAGACTAACAAAAAATAATGTGTTTCCCACAATCATATTTCCCAAGAAAAGCTGAAAAACAATAAAAGTTATAATGGCAATTATTATCATCATTAAACTATTATACAGAATCTTAGCAATTATAACTGACTGAGGAGCAGCCATTGTATAATAATACAAATGACGAGAGGGGCGCTCTTGCACAAAGCTTTTTGATGTAGCATTTACAGCCGCAAAAAGAAGAATTATCCAAAACATAACATTCCACGAAGTAGAATCTATATTCCCTTGGTATGATAAATATGCAACAAAAACTGTGGACAAAACATAAAGCACAATAGAGTTGATAGAATATTTCTGTTTCAATTCTAGTTGTAAATCCTTAATAAAAAGCGCTTTAATTTCAGCTATCACCGTTTTGTATTTATTAATGTTATGTACCTAAAAAAATAGGTTGCTTATTCTTCAGTCTTTTTATTAGTTTTAAGGCCATCCCAACCTTGAGCCTCTAATGGTGCTGATACATTATTCTTAGTAATTAGATTTATTCCTGACTCCATATCAGTTGTATACCCAATAATACTAACTTCCGGAATATTCTTCAATTTCTCAAATTCGCTCTGCGGAACAGTAAATAACAACTCATAATCTTCACCTCCGTTAAGGGCAAACATAGTTGGATCCATATTAAAAACACGAGCTGCATCCCAGGTTTTTTGGTCAATTGGCAATTTATCTTCATAGATAGCTGCCCCTAGTTTCGATTGTTTACAAATATGCTTTACTTCAGAAGCCAGTCCATCACTTACATCCATCATTGCATGTAGCTTAATATTTGAATCCTTAAGTATTTTAACAATATCAACTCTAGCCTCTGGCTTAAGCTGTCGCTCTAATATATAATCATTATCCTCTAATTGTGGTTTCATATCAGGGTTGGCTACAAAAGCACTTTTCTCTCTTTCAAGAATTAGTAAACCAGCATAAGCAGCACCTAAATCACCACTAACACAAATTAAATCACCTTCCTTAGCTCCATTACGATATACAATATCTTTTTCATCAATTAGTCCTAATACAGTAATTGAAATTGCTAATCCAGATTTCGAAGAAGTAGTATCACCACCCACAATATCAACATTATAGGCTTTACACGCTAGCTTCAATCCTTTATACAATTCTTCAACTGCCTCCAAAGAGAATCTATTGCTCAATGCAATGCTCACAGTAATTTGTGTTGGCAATGCATTCATAGCTGCCATATCAGAGAAATTTACAATAGCGGCCTTATAACCCAAATGCTTTAATGGTGCATAGGTAAGGTCAAAATGGATTCCTTCCATAAGCATATCAGTACTAATTAGCACTTTTTTACCTTTAGGATCTATTACAGCGGCATCATCACCAACTCCATACTTACTAGACTCTTGAACAAGCTCAATATCTCCTGTCAAATGGTCAATAAGTCCAAATTCTCCTAAATCTTTTATCTCTGTTCTTGGTTTTGTTCTATCTTCAAACATTCTATTTGCGTATTATTTAATAATGCAAAGATATTGAAAAAAGGTGGGGATTTTACTTATGTATTTACTAGAATATGCAGAATAAAACTAGCATTCTATTTATGACAATCAATAACATTAAAGCTTATTCGAAACTAATTAGATTAAAGAAAAACACTTTTCTCTTTTTGCCATCAGTACCATAAACTACCTGGTATCCTGAAAGAAGAAAATACTCATCGTACCAATGTTCTATTCTACCATATTTTTCTGAAATTACATTTTCATTATATACAGTTTCAAGTTTATCTTGCGATTTCTTATACACTATATCATTGCCATTTACAGTCTTACTATACACCTCGCCATCAGAATAATATGCCATTACAATATTAGACTCCCCTTCAGCAAAAACAATAATATTCTCTTGCAAAGAGAGTTCAATAATTCCTGTAGAATGCATATAATTATCCCATACCATATCTCCATCTTCATTATAGGCAGAAATTATACAATTTGTTGTTCTATAGCCATCAAATACCTGGCTTTGATACATATAACCTCTAGAGTCGAAATTACTTTCATAATGGTATTCTGGATAATAAGTTTCGGCAGCAACCACAAACAAATCTTTTTGTTTAATAGCTTTTTTATGCGTCAACATTTTAAAACCTAAACTTACATCCTTACCTTTTCTATTCTTTTGCTTTATCTGTTTCTGTTCATTTGCTGTTAGCGTTGCGAAAACGTTTTTATAATCACTAAATTCATTCGTTCTAAAGAAACTAAGATTTCCATTCACTAGTTTACCAACAAAAGTTCCATTGGCAATAACCTTATCACTACTTGATTCATGCCCCTTATTATAGTTATAACTACCCATAAGCAATAGGTTACCATCATCTATTTCAACAATGGTTCCATCAATAATATTAACATCACTATTGGTATTTAGCTTACTCACTACCACATTATCGCTGACACTAGAATATTCATAGTAGTACAATCCTTTTTCATCGCCCTTATCTGTCTCAACAATTAATATAGTTTTAGTATTATCATCAAATGAATACGAAGCTATTACTTCTGAATACTTTGATAATAATGGCGATATAATTTTAATACCAAAAGGCATTTTAGAATCAGCAAATTGAGAACTCATCTCTTCTATTTTCTCTCCCAAAATAATAACGTTATTTCCTACAACTTCAAAGCTTGAGAAAACAGATTTCCTGCTGCCCTTAACATATTTACTCCACAATAAGCCCGAATTAAGATTATATCTAAAGAGCATAAAACTAGCTCTTTTACCATTTGGTTCAGAATAACATAGCCACAGAATACTGTCTCCATTTATTCTATACTTTACAGGCACAAAACCACGTGGCAAAAATAAATCTACATTATTCTTTTTTCCAAAAGACGAGTCATATAAATTTAGCTCCCATTTCTCTCCACTACTTGAATTTCTATTCTCACTCTTGATAATAATAAAATTCTTATTATCAAGGGCCAGTCCAAAAACACTTTCATAGGTTCGCGAATCTACCTCTATGCGCATAGGATTACTATTTTGCGCACTAAGTCTTACCCCAAAAATTAAAATAAAAACAAATAATGATATTACTCTCATCCTATAATAATTATTAAGCTCCAAAGTTACAGTATTTTTTATTCAGAACAGTTTTGTTTTTTAATACTTTTGCATTTATGGTAGCATACGAGGATGATATTGTAATTTTATTGAGAAAAATTGTAGCTTTGTCAATTCCTAGTTACTTTGAAGCTACTGAAGATTTATTTAGAGAAATTCTTCTTGATAAATTAAAATTGCAGAAAAAAGATCTATTTCAGGTATGCAATGATTTTATTATAGCTATTGATTCTATGGGAATAATTAGAAATGATTTTATGTTAAAAACTGATGATGAAAAAAAATGGATAGATAAAAATAACGAGCTTAATATAGAATTGTCTGACTGCACAAAATCACTAATTATTGAATGTAAAAAAAATCATATAACCATTGATTACGAACTAAATAAACTCCTAAACTAATGGCTACTTTATCAGAAAAGAAAACAGGACTATTTTTTGGCTCCTTCAATCCAATTCATATTGGTCATTTGATAATAGCAAACCATATTGTACAAAATAGCGATTTAGATGATATTTGGTTTGTAATATCTCCTCAAAGTCCATTCAAAAAGAAGGCGAGCCTTTTAGCTGATTATCATAGATATGCATTAGTAGACTATGCCGTAGAAGATAATAATAAGCTATGGGCATCAAATATAGAATTTAAATTACCACAGCCTTCTTATACCATACATAGCTTAGCCTTTTTAGAAGAAAAATATCCTATGAAAGAGTTTGCTCTTATTATGGGTGAAGATAATATTATTCATATTGATAAATGGAAAAATGGTAACTATATACTAGATAATTATCCTATTTACGTTTATCCTAGGCCCAATATAAAGAAATCCAAATTTCATAATCATAAAAATATAACCATAATAAAGGATGTTCCATTAATGGAAATAAGTTCTTCATTCATAAGAAATAGTATTAAGGAGGGTAAGGATGTTAGGTATTTATTATCCAATAAAGTATGGCAATATATTGAAGAAATGCGTTTTTATAAATAGTAGTAAATCAAAACCAATTCTGCTACCTATTATTTGCGTAAAATATTGGCATATAATGATAATTTATCTCAACACATGACAATAATAACTTTTAGACGCAGATTGCACAGATTAATTATGATTAAAAAGATTTCAGCTTTGCTGAAATAGATCATACAAAATTATAATAATCAGCGTCTAAAAAAAAATTGCACCTAATATTAAATAGGTTAATTTCAATCGTATATTAAATATGCTGATAGATAATATCCTAGAATAATTTCTTTTTCAGTAATAAATAATAAACATAATATAAATCTATTAATATCACTATATAATTTACGCTTGGAAAACTGTCATATACTCAGATAATTTCAAATTAAATTATTGATTACTCAGCTGTTTAATAAACTCCAAATGCAAATCACCTTTAAAGCGATTAATAATAAACTCTTCTTGCGGTACTGTGCCATCAAAAGCATCTGCTACTTTATGCATAACATCAAGTAAATATTTATACTCAGGATCAGGGCCATTTTCTTTGCAAACAGAGATTGCCTTACCATAAGCCTCCTCTAATGAGTGGCATTTATAGTTTTCATAATCAAAAGACCACTTTATTTCGTTAGACCAAGAGTGTTTATTTAATATCCCTTCAATTACTTTTATTTCTTCTTGCTGCACTTCTCCATCCGCCATTGCTATAGCATACAGCAACTCACCAAAAGCATCATATAATCTTTCCCTTTTTACCATCTTATTCTATCTAATAAATTAGCATTATTTTGGTTACAAATATAGTGGATATTTTCTAAAGCATTTTTAATAAATGCATATTCTAAATCTCAGCACATGAAAATAATAACTTTAAGACGCAGACTACACAGATTAATTA
>JAGLDA010000115.1 GCA_023145955.1 Bacteroidales bacterium | reverse complement strand
ATGAGAAAAAATATAGTTCTTTTTATTAGCATTACTTTTCTATTTTAAAAATATCCCAGTCTAATCCAACAGTAAATTTGGATCTAAAATCACTAAGCTCATTGAAATTAAGACTTGCGGTAGCAATAAATTCATTATCCAGCTGTGGAGGAATAACAAAATCTCCTTTTGCATCAATAATACACGAAGAACCAGCATGATCCAAACCATTGCCATCAACACCCACCCTATTTACACCTATAACAGCTGCCTGATTTTCTAATGCACGAGCTCTTAATAAAACTTCCCAAATATGATTTCTAACCTTAGGCCAATTTGCAACATAAATTAAGGCATCATATTCGTATTCGCCATTGGAATAATTATTCTTAGCAAAAACAGGAAACCTTAAATCATAACAAATTAATGCCTTTATTTTCCATCCGTTAATTTCAAATATTAAGCTATCCTGCCCAGCTTCAAAATGATTATGTTCATTTCCCATTCTAAAAAGATGGCGTTTATCATACTTCTGATAACTCCCATCTGGCGACATAATAATAAATCTATTGAAATACTTATCACCATCCACAACCATATAACTTCCTGCAACATAAGAATTACTCATCTTACTCATTTTTTCCATCCATTGGTGAGTAGTAGAAAGTGGTTTTTCAGAAAACAGTTCAGGTTTCATAGAAAATGCTGTATTAAACATCTCTGGTAATACTATCAAGTCCTGCTTATTAGTTAAATTATGAATTTTACTCTCAAAATTTGAAAGATTCGCTTCTTTATTCTCCCAAAATAAATCTGACTGTATAATGGTTATATCAATATTTCTCATTTTATAAGCCTAAACTTTTCGTAAAATTTCTGCTGCTTTTTCTAATGTTTCATCGGTTTTAGCAAAACAAAAGCGCAATACTTTATTATCATAACCATTGCTATAAAAATATGATACAGGAATTCCTGCTACACCATGCTCTTTAAGTAATGTTATTACAAAATCCATCTCTTTTTCATCAGAAATTTCATCATATTTATACAATTGAAAATAAGACCCATGTGATGGTAATGCTCTAAATCTACTATCTTTCATTAGCTCCATAAAGTAATCACGCTTTTTTTCATAAAGCGGACTAATCTCCATATTTTGAGGACTGCTCATATATTCAGCAATGGCCGTTTGCATAGGTCTATTACCAGCGAAGACCACATTTTGATGTATCTTTCTATATTCTTTAGTAAGTGCTTTTGGAGCCATGCAAAATCCTGTTTTCCAACCGGTAACATGGAATGTTTTACTAAAAGAACCAACAATAAAACTTCGCTCAGCAAGATTCGGAAAAAGTGCTACACTCTGATGCTTTTCTCCACCAAATACTATATGCTCATATACCTCATCGCTAAGCACCATTATATCTGTATTATTAGTAATATCTTGCAATTTAAGCATGTCTTCTTTGCTCAAAATGGTAGAAGTAGGGTTATGAGGAGTATTTATTATTATTAATTTAGTATTACGAGTAATCAATAATTTAAACTCACTCCAATTAATCTTATAATCATCACCTGTTAAACGATATGGCCGTACTATACCACCATTAATAACAATTCCTGGAGAATATATATCAAATGCAGGCTCAATAATAATTGCCTCATCACCTTCGTGAATAACAGTGCTTATAGCAGTGTAAATTGCCTGTGTGCCGCCTGCAGTTATGGTAATTTCATCTTCAGCATCGTAACGTAAACCATAATCGCGATAGAAAGAATCACTTAATTGTTGGCGTAGTTCTAATAAGCCTTGCATTGGAGCATATTGATTATGCCCTTCTTTCATTGCTTTAGTTACCAAATTGATAAGCTCTGGAGAAACCTCAAAATTGGGAAATCCCTGTGATAGGTTAACAGCTCCTAACTCATTTGCCATTTGACCAATTTGTGTAAAAATAGTAGTCTTCACACCTGGTAGCTTACTTTTCATATGTGCTGAAAAATTTATCATAACTGCAATTTTTAAAATCTATATGATTAATAGGCAAAGGTAGGTTTTTTATCGATTTGGTTAATATGAGAATAAGTTATTGTGGTAATGTAATAATGAGAGAATTATTGATTCATTAATCCATTGAATCATTATACCATTACTGAAAAACAAAAAGCGATAATTAGAGCAAACAAACCCATATTTCGATTACATTTGTAGCCTATTTTGATAACAGAGAAAACAATTATTATGACAAAGAATTTTGTAGAAGAACTGCAATGGCGAGGAATGATTCACGACATCATGCCAGGGACTGAAGAAGTATTAGAGAAGGAATTATGCTCTGCATATGTAGGAATTGATCCAACCGCAGATTCTCTGCATATTGGTCATCTCGTTGGCGTAATGATGCTTAAGCACTTTCAACTTGCTGGTCATCGTCCATTAGCACTAATTGGTGGAGCAACAGGAATGATTGGCGATCCATCAGGAAAATCTGCAGAAAGAAATTTACTGACAGAGGACGAACTTCATCACAACCAAGAAGCATTGAAAGCACAGCTTGCAAAGTTTTTAGACTTTGAAAGTGGTGAAGCAAATGCAGCACTTCTTGTTAATAATTATGATTGGATGAAGAATTTCTCTTTCTTGGATTTTATTCGTGATGTAGGAAAGCATATTACGGTAAACTATATGATGGCTAAGGACTCTGTAAAAAAGAGAATTGGCGAAGAAAGCAAAACAGGCATGTCATTTACTGAGTTTTCATACCAATTGGTACAAGGTTACGATTTTTTATACTTATACGATAACTATAGCTGCAAACTTCAGATGGGCGGTAGCGATCAGTGGGGAAATATTACTACTGGAACAGAGCTTATTCGTCGTAAGTCTAGTGGTGAAGCTTTTGCATTAACTTGCCCATTAATAACAAAGGCTGATGGTGGAAAATTTGGAAAAACAGAAAGTGGAAATGTATGGCTAGATCCTGAAAAAACTTCACCTTATGCTTTCTACCAATTTTGGATGAATACTAGTGATGAAGATGCTGAGAAGTATGTAAAAATATTCACTTTACTAACAAAAGAAGAGGTAGCCGAAACTGTGGCTAAACATAGTGAAGCACCACATCAAAGATTACTTCAAAAAATATTAGCCGAGAATATTACAAAGATGGTGCATTCGCAAGAGGCTTTAGACGCTGCAATAGATGCATCACAAATCCTTTTTGGCAAAGGAACTACAGAAACCCTTAAAAATCTTGATGAATCAACATTCTTATCAGTATTTGACGGAGTACCACAAAGTGAAATCACTAGTGACGATTTAAAGCTGCCTGTTCTAGATTTACTAGCTGGCAAGGCTAACATTTTTGCATCTAATGGTGAAGCACGAAGAATGATAAAAGATAATGCTGTTTCAGTAAACAGAAATAAAATAAAAGACGATTTTGATTTTTCTAAAGCAGAGCTATTAAATGGTAAATACATTTTAATACAAAAAGGAAAGAAGAAATACTTTATTCTTAGGGTAGTATAGTTCTTAGTCTTCAGTACTCAGTACTCAGTACTCAGTCTTACGAATAAACAATTAAACGAATTCACAACTAAACATTATGATAGAAACATTAGAAATATTAAAATACATTTTACCATCGATAATAGTATTTATTACAGCTTATTTTCTTTTGAAAATATTTCTTAATTCTCAAGAAGAGATTCAAAAGAGAGAGCTTAAAACAAAGATTGAGGAACTTCGCATGCAAATAAAGCATGAAGATCGTAGAGAGATAACTCCTATTAAATTACAAGCATATGAGCGAATGGTACTTTTTTTGGAAAGAATATCTCCTCAAAGCTTAATTTTTAGGGTACAGAAACCAGGGCAAACTGTATTACAATTACAAACAGCCTTGCATAGCGCTATAAGAAGCGAGTATGAGCACAACTTAGCGCAACAACTGTATATTAGTAAAGAAAGCTGGAGTATGTTACGTACAGCTAAAGAAGAGGTGTTACAGATTGTAAATACAGCTGCGGGTAGTTTAAACCCTTTAGATAGCAGTATTGATCTTAGCAAAAAAATATTTGAACTAAGTATTGAAAATAGTAAGAATACCGATAGAGCAATCTCTATGTTGAAGAAGGATATTCAGAAATTGTTTTAATAAATAAACAGATAAACGAATAAATAAAACATGAGCTTGTCCTGCATATCATAGGAGATAGGCTTGTGTAATTGTATTTATGACTAAGCTTTAATCTCTTGGGAATTTAGTTAAAGGATTACTTTTACTAAAATCTAATTCTTCGTCAGCTTAGAGGAACTTTATTTTTTATTGATTATTCACAGCTAAATTGACACTTCCTTTTCGAAATAGGAAGACATAAGTTACACTTATATTTGCCTACTATTTGTTGATTGACAAAAGCTTAAAAAAACATCAATATTCGTTTGACAATGGATAAAAATCTATTTCATTATTTTGAAAATGAATTAATTGCCCATTGCTATTTATAAAATTTGCTAGGCTACCTATCCCTTCAATTATAGTTCCTCGTTTAAAATAATTATTCTCATAAACTTTATATAGCTTTAATTCTTTCCCGTTAATAACAATCTGTTCTAAAGAATCAACGGTAAATTTACTAGCAATAGCTCCGTTCCAAGCGTTATATGGTAGGGTATCGTTAACATTAAGATTAAAATCATAAAGAACATATTCTTGTTCATCGTTTAACATTGGGAAAAGAGTCTTTTCACTTCGAGCAATATATACTCTTTTATGAACAGTATCTTGTCGAATAAAACAGGCTGTTCCAGTAGTAGTATTCAAAGTGCCAGGAGATGAAAAAGGGTCTTCATACGTTAAACACCAACTATATTCTTTTTTTAAATAATTAAGTTTGTAGAAAATATTGGTAGATGGATAATCACTAATGCTATCAAAATCATATACAGTTATCTTACTAAACGATGTATCGCCACCAAAATAATAAACAACAGTATCAATAAAGTAATAATCATCAAATGGATGTGGAGCTCCAAGTTGCCGCTCTGATCTAACAGTCCATTGTGACGAATTATCAATAAGAAAATTACTGGATAAAACAACATCATCCTCTACCTCCTCTATCGCCTCTTCTTTTTTACAAGCAGATATCAGAAGGATAAAAAGCAAGATAAATACTCCATAGTTCTTCATATTTGAAATTTTAAAGCATTATTACATAATTTATTCCTCTATAGTTTTATTTTCATTAAAAGATTCTTCTTCTTTTTCGGTTGCTTCATTCACCGCCTTAGGCTTCTCTACTTCATCTGCCTTAGGTTCTTCTTTATTTATATCATTTGAAGGCTCATTTACATTTTTAGATTTATCAACTTTTTTAGGATTTTCAAAAGGCGTTTGATCTTCAATCTTATTTTGCTCTATATTATTCATATCAGTTGAGTCAGCAACATGTGTTACACTAAGAATCTCAAATTC
>JAGLDA010000114.1 GCA_023145955.1 Bacteroidales bacterium | reverse complement strand
AACTCCTATGTAATAGCACCCCATGGTGCATATATATCCAATATCTTATCACCTGTATATTTGCTATTGTATTGATATTGAGGAATTAAGTGTATTGAGTATAGTTTGTTCATAATTTATGTGATTTATTAAGCAGCTAAGATACTAAATTATTAAATCTTTTTTACTAATTATATATAACAAAGAAAATTAAACACAGCCTCCTCTCCCTTTATCCTTATTAACAATACACTTTACATAGTAATAATAATAGGTAGCAGTAATAGCTTATCGACAATGAGCAATTTGCTTAGCAAATATATTAATTACTAAAACCTATACCCTATAAGTAGGTGACTCCAAAAAACTGACGAATCTGAACTTTTTGTTATGGTGAAGCTTATAGGGCCAATTACACTATTATACGAAAGCTGTAATCCACCACCAAATTTATAATTTTCGAGTCTAAAAATACTAGAAAATTCGGCATCAGGCTCATCAGGCTTAAGTAGTACCTCAAATATATCATCAGCAAAAAAAGCACCATTTACCTTTCCCGAAATATATAGCTTATTGAAGAAATTATACCTAAGTCCTATACGATATATCATTCCATTGCCTTCTACCATTCCATTTTCAATTATTCCCCAAAATGGTAGCTGAAAATCCTCATCAGGATTAACGCCTCCTACCCAAGTGGTATAAATACTGCCCATACCAACAAATGCATCAAAATCATTAGTAACAACAAGCTTTTTTCCTATTGAGATAAAGCTTTTATAGTTTAACATTACATTCAAAGCCATGCCAAGGGTATCTTTTTCATAATCTGGCAAATCAACATATGCTGTATCTTGTGGCAAATAATATTCAAAATAGTTTTGTAGGTAAAATTTAGTGTTAATATTGAATAAGCTACCTTTATCGGTAAAGTACTTTTTATTAAGAGTATTTCTCACATACTGCAAATTGATATGAGTACTAATATTAGTAATTTTGGAGTATGAAAACGTTTCTAAGTCAATAATTTTATTATAATATACTCGCTCATGCCCTATTCCAAAATTAAAGTCGGCATCGCTACTATTATAATGATGATATGCAGAACTCCATTTATGATAATGTGCAGAATATTTGCCAACTAACACCTTTTCTGCATAAAATGGAATTTTGTATGTTCTATAATAATAGGATGCATCAATACCATTTTTAACATTACTATTTAGATATGAGAATACTTGAACTTTAGCACCAGGGTTTTCTGAAAGTCTAAACTTAGCCTCAATTTTGGAACCAGGAAATATTATATTTCGGTATCTAAAACCTATATTAACACCCATTTTGGTTTCTGTTTTGTATTGCACAGAAAGTAGTAAGTGCTTATCATCCTCTTCCTTTACTCTATACTGCAGTATTGCTCCACTATCTATTTTGGAGGGAGAAAAATCATAGGTTAATTTTTTAAACAACCTTGTGCCATACAAATAATGAATACTACTATCAACACTCTGAGTATTAAGCTTTTCATTATTGTATTGTTCAAAGTTTTTATCTATAATTTTGGATAATTTAGCCTTATCATCTTCAAATACCACATTACTATTTGATATATACACTTTTTTAGAAATATCAACTTCCTTAATAGCTTTTTGAGGATACTTATCAAGATAATTCTTTAGCTTTTGAAGTTCCGTAATATTATCAATTGCGGCAGCATATCCCCTCTCTACATTCAGTATACTCTCATCAAAATTAGCAGCACTTCTATCTGAAAGATATGGCTCGATATAAATATCAACAAGTTTCTTTGAGTTCTCTGCATTATTAATACTGGCAATAAAACTACTCTGCTTCATAATATCTAGCATAGAGTTGAGCCTCTCTTTAGGCATTAATTCGGCTCCGGTATATACACCTATTATAATATCAGCACCCATACTCCTACATATTTCTACAGGAAAATTAACCATTAGCCCACCATCCACCAAGAGCATTCCTCTATAGTCTACAGGGTTCATAATACTAGGAATAGACATACTAGAACGCATTGCCATGGACAAACTACCAGAGCTAAACACATAGGGCTTTCCCTTAATAATATCTACCGCTACAGCACGATAAGGAATATAAAAATTATCAAAAATTGTATCTCCAGCTACAGAGGATGTTAATTGGTTAAACAGCAATTCAAGATCTTGACCTTTAATGGCTCCTTGTGGCAAATTAGGCTTCCAGCGTTTTACAGGAAATTCAAAGTAATTAACAAAATCCTCCTTTTCTACCATATTTATACTACGATAATGAGTAATATTTGTTAAGTATTTTTTCCAAACTAGGGAATTTGTTAGGTTCTCCAAATCCTCAACAGTATAACCAATTGAGTATAACCCACCAACAATGCTTCCCATGCTTGTTCCTGTAATAAAATCAGGTGTAATACCTAAGCTATCAAGCACTTTCAATACTCCTACATGGGCTGTTCCTTTGGCACCGCCACCACTTAATACTAAGCCAATTTTCGGACGTTCTCCTTCAAATGTTCTTTGAGAATAATTTATCAACGAATCTTGAGAAATTAGACTTATTGAAAAACTTAAACTTAATATTATGAATAAATATCTCATTATTTTTATATATTTATATTTTTATCGGTCATATGAGTTACATATTATTTTATTAATTATAACCTTGTGGGTAAAATTAAAATTAATAATTGTCACATTCAGTTCATATGTATTTCAATAGTAATATATTGTTCTACAAAACTAGGCAATTAGTATTAAATAAAAAAATTAGTTTAGCTATTCAAATAAAAATCAATTATTCATAGAAATATCAAAGTTTTTTTTATTCTATTATCAGCTTCGAAACTTTTGAGCTTTTTGTTTCTGTAATAAAATAACATTTTGGTACTACTGGATTTGTTGTGGGTTTAATAATTATCAATTTATTAATGTTTTTTTTATAAATGTAATCCGTTCAGATTGCTATCAATCCCGTTTATTATAAGTCTCGATTACGATAAAACTATGATTCAAATATGTTAATTGTAATATTATTATTATAAAAGCCTATACGAAAAACTGTAAAACTAATGTTATAATTAGTTGCTATTCATCCAATAAGGAGGGTCCTCTGGGTCTATTATTTCGTCATCATCTTCATCTTGGAAATACTGCTTAGATTTTGGAGCATAACGATGAAAGAAAAATGCAAATACAGCACCTACTACAGCCCCTGTAAGATGCGCCTGCCAAGAGATGCGCTCTTCAGGAAAGAATTCAGGAAAGAAACCCCAAATCATGCTACCATAAAGAAATATTATAAGCATACTAAATGATACTAACCTTATCTCTCGTTGTAATGCCGCTGCAACCAAATGGTAAACTGCCAATGCATATACCAAACCACTAGCTCCTATATGCCAAGATTCACCTCTGGCAAATAACCACAGATAAAGCCCTGAGACTACCCACATACCAAAAAAAACTTTTTTAGATACCTGTGGGTAATAATAGAATAATGCTGTAGAAAATAAAAAGAAAGGAAATGTGTTTCCAAATAAATGACCCCAATCGCCATGTATAAAAACTGATGTGATAATACCAATAAGCCCATCGGTATGCAAGGGATGAACTCCAAAGAAATATAATCTAATTCCAAAAAACCACTGCACAAACATAGCTATATACATAAATAATAGCATTATTAGTGGAATATAAGTGGATCTTATTAGTTTATTTCTTTCCTCTTTCAATTTATTTGATAATAATTTTGCGATATACTAACTGCGATTTAAAAGCAATTCTTATAAAATAAATACCTGATTTATATGTAGATGTCTCAATAAAAATACTGTTCATATTTATATTCTTTTTTTCATATACCAACCTACCAACAGCGTCGTACATTATTATATTACTAATACTTACTGGAGAAGATATTTTTACCTTATCAAAAACAGGATTTGGATATATATGAATAATTGAATTATCATTAATTATATTTATAGCCTCAATTATGGGTAATAACTGTACATTCTCTATTTTAACACTAGCAATATTACATACTATATTATTCACAGTTTTGCTATTATAACCATTGGCAGAATATTTCACATTATATGTACCGGTATAAATTGGCCTATGGTAATAACCCGAATCATTACTATAAACCAACGAGCTGTCTATATCATGATTTAATATCTCAACTTTAGCCTTTACCGCATAGCCTGTTATAGAATCCGTTACCCTACCCTTTATCCCGTAAGTAGCCTCTTCTAAATAATTCAACATTGATGGGTAAATATAATTCCAATGATTAAGTAATTGCGATTCAGGAAGCAACTTTGTGTTTGATAGTTCTACTGTAAACTCTCGGCAGTGGTGAAAATAATTCATATAATCTTGCCTTCCACCATAAACAGAATACCACTGATAACCATTAGTATAGCCGCTACCAAATTTGGTCATATAACCACTAGGTGAATAATATTGAGCAGTATCGGCAAACATTTTTGATACATAAATCCACCAATCATTATCTGCAGGCAGCTGCGACCATGTATCCCAAGGATAATTAATAACCTCTGCACCAGAATGCAAATTTGCCGACATAACAAAATGCATACTATCAGCAAAATCCATAAATATTTCTGTTTCTTCTTGATAAATATTGCCATCAGGATGCATACCATCCTCTGGGTCAGGGTAGTTTCTATTAAGGTCTATATTATTCGCATTATACCTAATAGCACCATTTACTGTGCTATTGCCTGTATGATATGTTCCATCGGGATTTGCAAGAGGATTTATCCAAATATCCACATTATCCATTATATACTTAACTTGAGTATTTGTATTATAATTTTGTAGCAAATACTCAATTAGACGTAAAGTGATTATATAACCAACCGTTTCGTCGCCATGCATAGTTGATGTATACAAAAATTGGGGTTCATTTTGATCTATATTCACACTATCGCCCAATTGCAATGCTAGTATTTCTCTACCGCTATTCAAGCTACCTAAAGTATGAAATTTACATAAATTTGGATAGTCAGTTGCAAATTTATGCATTAAACTATCATACTGATTATATGTAGGATATGCATCCCAAGTGGTAGAAAATTTTGCAGTATTTTCTAACATTTTAATATTATATAATAAGGAAGGAATTGGCTCTAATTGTATGTTTATAGATTTATCTTTTATAGAGCTAATAGCCCTTTTATTACCATAATAATAAACACGACCATTTTCATTTTTATCAAAGCTAAAATTATTTAGAAGCTTATAATTGGCTTTCACTTCTTGCTCCAAAATACTTATATATACCTCTCCCCTTTCTTTAAGTTGTATTTCAAGCTCATTTGTAGTTTGCGCACCAACTTTTATCGACAGAACTATTAGCAAACAAATAATTAAATAACGCATATAGTATTATTATAAAATACAATTAAATGGCAATAATAAACTAGCTCAAATTAGTAAAATCTTCCAACCGTTTTAATTCATTACTAACGGCTCTATTCGCTTTAACCATAGGCAAGCGAAGGGAATTAACCATTTCGCCTTTATATTCAAGAAGTGATTTAACTCCAGCAGGATTACCATCGGCAAAAATTGCATTAATAAGATCGAGCATATCATAATGAAGCTTTTTGGCACGAGCAATATCACCTTTATTAAGCATAATATTCACCATTTCGCTCATAGTATTAGGATATGCATTTGCAATTACCGAAATAACACCATGTACACCCACTGCCATCATAGGCATTGTAAGAGCATCTTCTCCACTAAATATTTTAAATCCCTTTGGCGATGATTTTACTAACTCCATCACTTGTTCCATACTACCGCTAGCCTCTTTTATTGCCACTATATTTTCAAAGTCTTCTGCTAGTTTAATAGCAGTTTCGGGAAGAATATTACTCGCAGTACGACCAGGAACATTATATAGGATAATAGGCAAGTTGGTTGCGTAAGATACTTCTTTAAAATGCTGATATATACCCTTCTGATTTGGTTTATTATAATATGGCGCAACAGACAATAACCCATCAATACCTTCGGTATTTATAGCTTTAATATCTTTAACCAACTGTGCTGTATTATTACCTCCCATTCCCAAGAGAATAGGCAGCTGACCATCGTTACTTTCAATAATTTGTGCTACCACTGCTGATTTCTCTTCAGAATTCATAGCAACAGCCTCAGCAGTAGTTCCAAGTGCCAAAAGAAAATCTACATTCCCTTTTACTACCTTTCTAACAAGCCTATCCAAAGCAATAAAATCGATTCCACAATTTGCATTAAATGGAGTAACTAGAGCAACACCAGTACCTTTAAAAATATTATTCATATTATTTAGTTTTTATCATTTCTAAATACTTCAGCATTTCTTTCAAGAATACGCCTAAATCATTATCTTTTATTCCCTCAAACATAAAATCTAGCTCTATTTCACTATCATCATTATTGATACCCATTTTAAGACTTGCTATAGAAGCATTTACAATATATACCAAACTCTTATTGCCACTAAAATCAAGATTTATAAGCAAATCAAAATCTTTATGAATAAAAATATCTACATATTTATTTTTAGGAACCCCTATCCAATTTATTTCTTTTTTCAAAATATAATTAAAAGATAGAGTATTATCTACATATGGAGGCAATACTTCAGTATTTGTTACAGCAATGGATCTCACTTCCTTATGCATGGAAGCAAAATGGCGAACCAAATGCGCTGCTCTTCTATAAAGATCTTCTGTGCTTGCATCAAAAACAATCCCAACAGATTTTACATCCTTAAGTTCTTTAAGATGTAATACACGCTTACCATTTCCTAGTATTCTCTTTGATTTCCTTTTTCTGAGAATGCTTTTTATTTTTTCTATTATTTCCAAAATAAGTTTATTGAAATATTATATGTTAATGTGCAAATATATGAAGAATAAAAATATAATTAGTATTATTATTAAATTAACAAAATGGAACAAATATGTCTATGTTTTTTTCTTTACTTTGCAATGTAGGAAACTACAATATCAAAGCTTGATATAATATCCTAATTAATTAAAATTTAGACTTTTACAAAATGCGAAACATTGCAATCTATATATCTTCCTTAGCC
>JAGLDA010000113.1 GCA_023145955.1 Bacteroidales bacterium | reverse complement strand
CTAGCATTTATTATTAACTCCCTAAATGGAGGTAATGAATTTTTCATTAATAAAGCAATTGGATGGATATTAAGAGAGTATGGCAAAGTAAATCCTGAATGGGTAATACAATTCTGCTCATCTAATAAGCTTTCCAAATTAAGTGAAAGAGAAGCATTAAGAATCATTATAAGAAATTGATAAGAATCATCTTAAGAAATTCACAAAACTGATAAGAGTTGTTACTTTTTTTTGCAATTTTGCGAAACATATATTAAAAACATTATTATGGCTGGAAGAACATTTGTTGAGAAAATATTTAATGCAAAAACAGGAAGTATTATTTTTGCTAAACCTGATATAGTATTAACCCACGATAATACAGCAAGTATAAAAAATACTTTTGCAAAAATGGGCGGGGAGAAAGTTGCAAATCCTGAGCAATTGCTTATTGTACTTGACCATAATGCACCACCAACAACTGCTAAGCTAGCCACACAATACCAAGATATAAGAAACATTGTAAAAGAGCAAGGCGTAGATAAGTTTTATGATGCTGGAAAAGGAATTTGTCATCAAATAATGTCGTACCATGCAGAGCCAGGAATGCTAATTGTGGGCAGCGACAGTCATACATGTACAGCAGGAGCTTTTAATGCTATGGCTGCAGGTATTGACCGTACTGAGGCCGCCGGTTTATGGAAACGTGGAGAAACATGGTTTCGAGTGCCTGAGAGTATAAAAATTAATCTTAATGGCGAACTCCCTGAGGGTGTTTTTGCCAAGGATATTTCCCTTTGGATAATTGGTATGATTGGTAGCGATGGTGCCAATTATAATTCCATAGAATTTCATGGTGATGGTATTATAAACTTAGGAATTTCGGAAAGAATGACTTTAGCAAATTTAGCATCAGAAATGGGCGCTAAAAATGCAGTTTTTCCTCCAGACAAGGTATTAGCAGCCTTTTATGATAAAGAAGAAATAACTAATGGCGTATGGGCTGATGAGGATGCTGAGTATATAAAAACAATAGATATAAATCTTAACGAACTATTTCCTGTGGTAGCAGCACCACATCATGTTGATAATGTAAAAGCATTATCAGAAGTAGAAGGCACTCCTCTTAATGAAGGCTTAATTGGAACTTGCACAAATGGACGTATAGAAGATTTGCGTGAGGCAGCAGCTGCTCTTAACGGTAAAACTGTAGCTGATGGATTCCAACTATTGGTTACCCCAGCTTCCAGAATTATTTATAAGCAAGCAATAAAAGAAGGATTAATAGATATTTTTCTTGATGCAAATGCAAATGTATTATCACCCTCATGTGGACCTTGTTTGGGAACAGGACAAGGAATCCCTGGCGATGGGTATAATGTAATTTCCACTGCAAATCGTAATTTTAAAGGGCGAATGGGAAACCCTAAATCAAATGTATACTTGGCCTCTCCTACCGCAGTTGCACTATCCGCTATTGCTGGAAAAATTGTGGACCCGAGAGGAAAATCGCATAACGATAAATACCCTTATATAAAAGAGCAAAGCTGCACTACAGAAATAGCTGAAAGCGATAATAGAAGAGCAAACGGAATTTGGAATTATACCGATGTGGATAATCTTAATACAGATCAAATGTTTGCAGGAAATCTTACATACAAAGTACTAAGTTCAGATGCTGAATCTATCATGCCTTATTTATTTGAAGGTTTTGATAAGAATTTTAGCAAGAATGTACAATCAGGTGATATTATTGTTGCTGGCGATAACTTTGGCTGTGGCAGCTCTAGAGAGCATCCTGCTGTTGGTCTTGCTCACGCCGGAGTAAAAGCTGTTATTGTGAAATCTATAAATAGAATTTTCTTCCGTTCGTCAGTGAATCAAGGATTGCCAATTATAGTTCTTCCGAAAGTTGTAGATGCTTATAAAGCAGGCGATAAATTAGGTATTGATTTTGATAAAGGGGAAGTTATAGTTGGAAACGATAGAATTGCATTCGAACCACTTCCTGATAAACTAATGAAGATTTTTGAAGCCAAAGGTTTGGTGAATTTTATTAAAAACAATAGTTAGTACTCATTTCTACACTTCGGTAAGCTCAGTGCAGGCAGGCTAAACAAACTGTGCAGTTTTCTCCAGCCATAGGTCCTATTTCCTATGGAAATCACTCAAAATATTACTTTTGGGGCTGACATAAAATTACTCAGTCTGTAATCCGTCCTAATAGCAATTGGGACGGATTACATTTATAGAATGCATTTAGAAAATTAGATGCTACAGGATTTAGAGTGGTAGCTTTAAGAGAAATATAAAGAACATAACAAATAGATGTTTATTAATGAATTAATCGCATTTTGATCCAAATTTTATTTATGAACGTGCTTATTATACGTATTATGTCACCCTTTCAGGGTTTTATGTAGTTTGTGTATTATCTAATTATAATACTTTCATCCCTTCGGGATTTCGTGCTATTATTTATAATAACGTAAGCCCAAAGGGCTGATATTATTATAAATAAAGATAGCTGTTGATTATAGAACCCTGAAGGGGTGGTATTATCAATATGTAAAATTTTTATCACTCTAAATCCTGTAGTGCCGAAAATTATATACCCCACAACAAATCCAGCAGTTACTATAATTTGCCTATGCACATGACATTTTTTTTGAAATTCATGGGTGGGAGTTTTTTCGCTCTTGTCCATTTGCTGTTAGCGAGAGCAGAAGATAAGTTTCTTATCTTTTGCCGAGTGTAGCAAACTGAACGTTAGTGTTTTTTGCCTGCCTGCGGTAGGCAGGTTTCGTTTGGAATTTATACTGAGCTTGCCTGCACTGAGCATAGCCGAAGGGTCGAAGTATCAAGACAAAATGAAAGTAAAGTAGTATTAAAGCGCTGTGTTGGTGAGTAATACGCTATTAAAATAAAGTAGAATTAAATCAGTTACTTTATTTTGTCATGTACTTAGGTAATTTGCAATAATTATAATTAGAAATGGTACATCACCATAAATTGCGCTCTAGCACCATCCCCTGTTCTACCATATGTATCCTCACGAAAAGCTTGCACATACTCTACTGCAATATCTAATTGTGGTACAGGATGCCAATAAAAATTAACTAATCCCCAATACCCAGTCATAAAATCTTCAGGAGTATAATTAAGATTATTTTTTATTTTAATATACCCAAAAACAGCTGAGCTACTAAACCTTTTGTCTTTAGTCCAATAATGGTCATAGCCCATAAAACCACCTATTGCAGGAGTCAGCTCAATTCCACCATCGCCAGTAGGAACAGCATCCCAATTATAACCTTCAAAGCCTACTAAATACCTTGATATTCCTTTACCGGCAGTTGCTTGTATATGTAGAATATCATTACCAAAAGTAGATATTCCTGTAGAAAACGAAAGACCGTAAGCCATTTCGCGACTAAAAGTAGAGTCAATAATATTTTTATATTTTATGGATCTTAATACTCCTCCAAATTGTACTCTAATTTTATCAGTTACGTATCTATATCTTAAAGTAAAATCAGGAATATCTTGAAATGCAGTAGTAAAAACTGTATCAATTACAGTATGACCTTGATAATCTAACGATGGACCTTCCATAGAAACACTTACCGAATGCTTATCGCTTTGAAAGGCGTTATACCTAATCATGGTAGGTCGAGCCCAAATTCCAGTTGGTGGGCCATCATAATCAGTCATATTTGGCCATGCATCTTCATCAGCAAAATTTGACCATGTTTGACCAAAATCCCATTTATTAATACTTATGAGTGCGTGTCGCAGGCGAAATGCATTAGCAGAATTGATAAAATCACCTTCGAAATAAAGTTTAATAGCTCCAATTTTTGATTGATGCTCCGACTTAAAGCGCAAACGAGTTTGAAAAGCAACAAAACTTGTGGAAGGTTCTCTTAAAACATTCCCAACAGGAATACTAACTATATTTAATGCAGGATACTGACTCTCATAACCCACAAAATCGTAAAAATATATGGAATTAAGATACCCACTAAAAGATATAGTATTCATTGGTTTTCCATTTAAAGAATCTTTAGACTCGTATTTGAAATTTTGTGCAAATAATATATTTGGCAAAATAGCAATAACTATAAGTAATAGTTTTCTCATAAATATAATTTGTTAGAAATATTATGAGAACAAAGATATAGTATAGCTATATACTTACCAAAACTATATAACAAAAAATAATTCTTCCAAGCAATATATTCATTTTTAGTATATTTGCATAATGCCTTATAATAACAATATAACCACTATGTTTATTATGAAAATTACTATTATAATGCAGCTTAATGCAAGCAACAAACGGAAA
>JAGLDA010000112.1 GCA_023145955.1 Bacteroidales bacterium | reverse complement strand
AGTTAATACAAGCTGCCAATGGTTTACTCTATGGTTCAACAATATCCTTTGGAGATATTTTTGCATACGATATTATTAACGATACTGTAAGTAAAAAATCAGACTTTAATTATAGCACAGGGAGGCCTTCAGATATGGGGTATTTGACAGAGATAGAGTCCAATACTGGAATTTTAAAGCCAAAATTACAATTAATATTTGATATTTTTCCTAACCCAACAAGTGGAGTTATAAATATCAAACTTGCATCTAAATACAAAGATTTAAATGTAAACATATATGATAATTATGGAAAGCTAATTCTTTCTAGAAATTATTACAACTTAAACTTGATCTGAATGTAAACACTGGAATTTACCTATTAAAACTAAGTTCCAGTAATGGTTTAATAGGAAATAGGAAAATTGTGATTAGCAATTAAATACTTATTAGAACTCAACTTTTATTAATTCATACAAATTATTATAGAAAACAACAATAATTTGCCAAAGAATCAATAACAATTCATAATTCTTTTGCTTTTTTAGTATATTTTTGTGTATTATTATTTAAAAATAATCTAATAGGTTATGATTATAAAGCTATACGAAGAGAATCCTAACGAAAGGCAGATACGACAGGTAGTAGAATGCCTAAATGATGGAGGTGTGATTATATATCCTACAGATACTTTGTATGGCTTTGGTTGTAGTATATATAAACAAAAGGCAATAGAGCGTATTGCAAAGATTAAGAATATTGATATTAAGCATAACACCTTTTCGATAGTTTGCCATAATTTGAGTCAAATGTCGGATTATGCAAAACCAATTAGCAATGAATATTTTAGAATAATAAAAAGAGCATTACCTGGACCTTTTACTTTTATTCTTAATGCTAACAGTAAAGTACCTAAGCATTTAAACAGGAAGAAGAAGAATGTAGGAATACGAATTCCTGATAATAATATACCACGTATGTTGGTAGAAATGAGTAATAACCCAATCCTATCCACATCAATTCAATATAATGATGATGAATTAGAATACTGCACTAATCCCGAGCTTATTTACGAAAAGTATAAAGATAGAATTGATATTATGATTGATGGTGGAATATGTGAAAGCAATCCATCTACTGTGGTAGATATGACAAATAATGAAATTGAAATAATTAGACAAGGAAAAGGAAATTTAGAAGATATTTTTTCTTAGAATCCTCAAATACAACTAAAATATGCCATCAAATAAACAGTTATTTTTACAACATTTAGGACAAACCTCCCCTGCTCCACTAGGAATAGAGATTGAAAGAGCACAAGGAATATATATGTACGATAAGAGTGGTAAAGAATATATTGATTTGGTATCGGGAGTATCGGTGAGCAACCTAGGGCATCACCATACTGTGATAATAGATGCAATAAAAGAGCAGGTAGATAAATATATGCACCTAATGGTTTATGGAGAAATTGTACAAGCACCACAGGTGAAATTTGCTAAACTATTATGCGAAAACCTTCCCACTGGACTTGATAGTGTATATCTTGTAAACTCAGGTAGCGAAGCCATTGAAGGAGCAATGAAATTGGCAAAACGTCTTAGCGGCAGAAGTCAGATAATAAGTTGTAAAAATGCATATCATGGAGGAACTCATGGTGCACTGAGTATAATGGGAGCAGAAACTTTTAAAACTGCTTTTAGGCCTTTACTTCCTGACACTATGCTTATTGAGTTTAATAATTTTGATGATATTAATAAAATTACTGAGCAAACTGCATGTTTTTTTATTGAGCCTATACAAGGCGAAGGTGGAATTATTAGTCCTAAAGAAGGCTACCTTCAAGCCATTCGTAAAAGATGTGATGAAACAGGCACCTTACTTATTTTCGATGAAATACAAACAGGCTTTGGACGCACAGGAGAACTATTTGCTTTTCAACAGTATAATGTTGTTCCCGACATAATGTGTATAGCTAAAGCCATGGGCGGCGGAATGCCCATTGGTGGCTTTGTAACTTCTTTAGAGAAAATGAAAGCGCTGACATATGACCCTGTTCTTGGTCATATTACTACCTTTGGCGGACATCCAGTATCTTCAGCAGCAGCTTATGCTCATCTAAAATTCTTGATTGACAACCCACAAACTTATAAAGATGCTGACAGAAAAGCCGATATATTTTATAAAAAGCTAATAAACCATCCTATGGTAAAAGAAATTAGAAAAGATGGTTTCTTTATGGCTATAGACTTGGGTGACGGTGAAAAAACAAGTAAGATGGCTGACTTACTATTAAAAAATGGTATTGTTACCGATTTATTCTTATTTAATAAAACGGCCTTTAGAATTTCTCCGCCACTACCAATGACAGATGAAGAAATTATTAAATCATCTGAAACAATTTTAGAATGTTTAAACTTATTATAACACAACAACTATAGAAAACAATACTATGAAAACTATTAGAATACTAACATTGATATTATTAGGAATTATTGCAGCAACATTAATATGGGCCGCTACTCTTCCTTCTAGTTATATTGTAAAAGAGACTATTGAAATAGAAGCACCTATAGAAAAGGTATTCTCTCAGGTAAATAATCTTCGCAATTGGACTTATTGGAGTCCATGGCCAGATAGTATATATCATACTAAATATGTTGGTAATTCTGAGGGAATTGGAGCAAAAATGCTTTGGACAGACGATAAAGAAGGGCGAGGAGAACAAACAATATTAGAAAGTATCAATAATTCTAAGGTTATCACAGAATTATTTTTTACTGAGCAAGGAAATAGTGCTAAAACAGAATTTCAGTTTTTCGACACTCCTGCAGGAACAGAAGTAAATTGGATTATGAAAGGTGAAGATTTATCATACCCATTTGGACGATTTGTTGGTCTAGTAATTAAAAAAGGAGCCAGCCATAATTTCGCTATAGGTCTTAAGCAGCTTAAAGAATATACAGAGTCAGTAAAAGACCAACCTGATTATTTAGGTTATAAAATTTATGATGAAGTTAAAGAAGAACAACATTTTATCGCTTTTATTGATTCTGGAAATATGGATGAATTAAAGTCGAAGTTTCGTAATAATTTTGACAAAATCAATAATAAATTTAAAGAAATAGAGAAAACACCAGTAGGACCCGCTATTGCAGAGTGGAGAGCCTATAACCCCGAAGGAAGCTCAACATTTGCTTGTTTATTACCATTGGGAGGAAAGCTTGATATCTCAGGAAATGGACTTAGTTATTACAATTTTCCTAAACGTCGCGTTATTTGGCTGACTCATAGTGGATCATACAGCACTTCGTATAAAGCATGGAATACTATGGATAAATACATTAAATACAATAACTTACAAAAAAACGGAAGCCCTTATGAAATATACATAACAGGGCCGATGAACGAGGCTGACACTTCTTTATGGGTTACTAATATCTGTTTCCCAGTCATGGACTAATAAAATATCAATCTTAATAAATAACAAACATATGAAACGAACATGACAAAATTTAATCGTACTTTGACCCATCTACCTACTGGTAGGTAGGCAAGGTCATGATTAAATTTTGTTATGTGACTCATATGGCCATTAAAAATTTAAACATATGAAACAATTATTTTTTACAATTATTTTTATGCTACCACTGCTATTATTATCAGCACAGGGGCAAAAAGGTGCTATAAGTGCAGAAATGCTTAATAATATGCACTCTAAATACAAAGAATCTAATTCCGAAGGTATTGAAAATGCTATTCGCCACAATAATCTTAAAGATTTGGCTAAAAGTAGATATACAAACGGCGGAAGCGATACATACTTTTCTAATAGAGTAAAAACTAGTGGAGTAACAAACCAAAAAAGCTCTGGTAGATGCTGGCTATTTACTGGACTAAATGTACTTCGCCCTATTGTAATGGAGAAAAAACAAATGAAGGAATTTAAGTTTTCTCAAGCATATCTTTTCTTTTACGACCAATTGGAAAAATCTAATCTTTTTCTAGAAGGAATAATTGCTACTAAAGATAAGCCCATGGACGACAAACGCGTTGAGTGGCTAATAAAAAATCCAATTGGAGATGGTGGCCAATGGACTGGTCTTGTGGACTTAGTTGATAAATATGGCGCAGTGCCTGCAGATGTGATGCCTGAAAGTTATCAAGCAGATAATACTTCTAAAATGTCGGGATTACTACGTATAAAACTTAGAGAAGATGCTTTAGTAATTCGCAAAATGGCAGCCGATGGTGCTAATGATCAAAAAATAGCTTTATCGAAAGCAGAAATGCTTAACGACATATATCGTATTTTGGCACTAAGCCTAGGTGAACCAACTCAAGAGTTTGAGTGGAGATATAAAGATAAGGAAGGTAATATTACTGAACTAAAGAAATATACACCAAAATCATTCTATGATGAATTTGTTGGAGTAGACCTTAATGAATATGTAATGCTAATGAACGACCCTACTCGCCCATATGATGCATTATATGAAATTGATTACGATCGTCATCGCTATGATGGAAATAACTGGAAATATATAAACCTTGAAGCTGACATAATTAAAGAATTTGCTAAAGCATCAATTTTAGATAACCAAGCAATGTATTTTAGCTGTGATGTTGGCAAACAATACGATGGTAAAAATGGCTACTTAGATATGGCGAATTATGATTATGCTTCCTTAATGGGTGTTGAATTTAATATGGACAAAACAGAACGTATTAAAACATTTGCATCAGGATCGAGCCATGGAATGACTTTAGTAGCTGTGGATGTGAATAAAGACAATAAAATAACCAAATGGTTATTGGAGAATTCTTGGGGACAAAGAGGATATCAAGGCCATTTAATAATGAGCGACGATTGGTTTAATGAATATATGTTTCGCCTGGTGATAAACAAGAAATATATAGATAAGAAAACACTGAAAATACTAGAAGAGAAAGCTACATTGCTCCCACCTTGGGACCCAATGTTTAGTGAGGAAATATAAAAAACAAAAAATCCCGAAACTTAATGTTTCGGGATTTTTTT
>JAGLDA010000111.1 GCA_023145955.1 Bacteroidales bacterium | reverse complement strand
ATAACTAATTTCTCAGAACCGTTGAATCCTATTTTGAAAGTTAACTGCTAGCAAATATAGTTAAATTCATATAACTATAATCTATTGGTAAAAACAATCATTTTTTCTATATATAATAAACCTCAATTAATGATATTCACCCTAATTAATTATTTTTACTTATATTTGTAGTTCGATATTTACAGATATCGAAATGACAAATTATTACTAATCTAACAACACTATTATGAAAAAATCAACAAGATTTTTCTTTTTCATGCTTTTAAGTATTAGTCTAATTCAAGTTAGTTGTTCAAAAGACGATGATAAAGATGCAACAGCTCCTACATTGACTACGCTGGAAATTACTGACATTAAACCTACAACAGTCACAACAGGAGGAAATATTACTGATAATGGAGGTGCGGACATTACAAAACGGGGAGTTTGCTATTCTTCATCAAACGAAAATCCAACATTAGAAAAATCTAATGGTTATACAGAAGATGGAACTGGAGAAGGAACTTTTGTAAGCAAACCTTCAGGGCTCTTAAATGGCGTAAAATACTATATTGCTGCTTATGCTACTAACAGCAAAGGTACTACTTATGGCAATGTTCGTGAATGCACAACAATTCCATAGTCATTTTAAAAAAAAGTATTGTAATTACAAATAGCTAGGTATAAATATCTAGCTATTTTTTTATGCAACTATAGTTAGGATTATACGTAGAAACAATAATTCATCATTTTTTGATATAATCTATGGATATACAGGAGCAAAAAAGAAATATACGAAAGAGAATAAAATATTTAAAATCAGAAATTAGTAATGACCAAAAGTTACTTCTTTCTAAATTAATATTTAGCAAACTTGAACTAAACAATAACTTTATTGAATCTGAATCAATACTAGCATATTGGTCTATGGATGACGAGGTATATACCCATTCATTTATTAAAAAATGGAGTTCGAAGAAAAATATATACTTACCAACAGTAAAAGGTAATGATTTAGAATTTCGATTATTTACCAAAATTGATGATCTAAAAAAAGGTTCTAAGTTTGGCATTTACGAACCTATAGGGCCTAAACTTACAAATTACAAGCAGATTGACTTTGCAATTATTCCAGGAATAGCCTTTGATAATCAAAACAATAGACTTGGAAGAGGAAAAGCATTTTATGATAGAATACTAAATAATATTGACGCAATAAAAGTTGGAATTTGCTTCGATTTTCAGATAATTAATACAGTACCCATAGAAAGTACTGATATAAAAATGGACATCATAATTAGCTCTACACCATAATTTCATTATAATCCATTAAGTAAATTATTTTTTTTATCTTTGAAAACTAAATACTAATAAAACAATATATGGCAGTAGCTAAAAAATTTGGAGCATTTGCAGGAGTATATACACCTTCGGTACTTACTATATTAGGTGTAATAATGTATATGCGATTAGGCTGGGTTATTGGACAAGCTGGGCTAATAGCTACCATAGCTATTGTACTAATAGCACACATTATTTCCATTACAACCAGCTTAAGTATATCTAGTATTGCCACAGACAAAAAGATAAAAACAGGCGGTATATATTACATACTCTCTAGAAGCCTTGGTCTACCCATGGGTGGCTCTATTGGTATTACCCTTTTTATTGGTACTGCACTTAGTATTGCACTTTATATAGTTGGTTTTACCGAAAACTTCCTTGGAATTGAAGCTATAAGTAATTTTACTGGAATGGAAAACGATATTAACTCTGTGAGGATTATCGGTTCTATTGTTCTTTTATCATTAGTTGCCATAGCTTTTATAAGCACATCTTTAGCTATTAAAACTCAATTTTTTGTTTTAGGAGCTATAGCACTTTCCCTAGTATCAATTGGATTGGGATTTGCATTCATGGATCCCTCATCTATTGCCGAACCTATAATGACTCCTGCAAGTAATGGAGTTCCTCTGATTACTGTTTTTGCTATATTTTTCCCTGCAGTAACGGGTTTTACTGCTGGAGTAGCAATGTCTGGCGATTTAAAAGATCCTAAAAGTGCTATTCCTAAAGGAACAATGTGGGCTGTTGCAACAGGTCTCGTTGTATATTTAGTATTAAGTATAGCAATAGCATACTTTGTAAATAGAGATGTACTACTAACAGATAATAACTTTCTTCTAAAAATCGCTTACTATTCACCACTAGTAATAGCAGGTATATGGGGCGCCACTCTTTCCTCTGCATTAGGAGGAATACTTGGAGCACCACGTATTATTCAAGCGATATCTCACGACAAGGTAATTCCAAAATGGTTTGGCAAAGGACATGGAGGCTCAAACGAACCTCGTAACGCTCTTATATTTACTTTTATAATTGCTGAATTAGGAGTACTTATTGGAGAGCTGGATGCAATTGCTGAAGTTGTTTCTATGTTTTACATAGCAGCTTACGGATTTATCAATCTTGCTTTTGCTCTTGAGAGCTGGGCAAGCAGTGACTTCAGACCTAGTTTTGCTGTAAATAAGTGGATTGGTATTATAGGATTTATTGCTAGTTTTGGAGTGATGATGCAACTTAACCCTGTCGCTATGTTTGCCTCATTTATTATTATGTGGCTAATATATTTCTTATTGAAAAGAAAAGAAATAAAATCAGACTTTGGTGATGTATGGAGTAGTGTATGGTCATCGATGGTTAGAACTTCCATTACTAAATTATCAGAAAAATCGCTGGAAAAACGAAATTGGAAACCAAATATTCTACTTTTTAGTGGAGAGAATAAAGAGCGTCCACATTTATTAGAGATTGGGAAGCTATTTATTGGTAAATATGGATTCTTATCAGCATTTGATTTAAAATTAAAAACTAAAGATCAAGCTTATAATTTTACAAAAGATGAACAATCTTTAGACTCATCTCAACAATCAGATGGTGTTTTTGTGCGTCAACATAGTGTGAATAATATCTACGATGGCATAGAACAAGTATCATCTACATATGGTTTTGCAGGGGTTGAGCCTAATACAATATTTATGGGCTGGGCACGAAATACAGAAGACCCAATTCGTTTTGCTCAATTATTGAGAAATATATATACGCTAGACCAGAATATAGTCTTAATGGATTATGATCATAAATTGAAATATGGTGATAAAAAACAAATAGATATTTGGTGGAGAGGTAAAGGACAAAACGGAAACCTATCCCTACAACTTACTAAATTCCTCCACGAAAATGAAGAATGGTCAAAAGCCAAATTAAGATTAATGGTTGTAAACCCTATTAATGATGACCATGATAAACTTTATAAGCAAGCACAAAATATTCTATCGAATTTAAGAATAGAATGTGATGTTCGTATTATTAATAACCAGATAGAAAATAGAAGTTTCTATGATATTATTAATGTTGAGTCTGTAAACTCAAGCTTAATTTTCCTTGGGTTACCAGATGTGAAAACTGGCGAAGAAAAGCGTTTTATTGAAAATACTAATAACTTATGCAAAAAAATTGGCACTGTAATATTAGTTAGAGCTTCATCCCAATTTATGCACCTTGAGATTGGTGGTATTGTACATAAGAAAGAGGCTAAGGTTTCAGATATATTAGTAAATAGCACAAAAAATACTATTAACCTAAATTACCCGAAATATAAAGCTCTAGAAATAGCTAATACCGACTTCTTTAATAGTCACGTAAGCAATATGGAAGACTTAAAGCAAGGTCCTCTTGAAGAACTCATTAAAATTGAAAACACAATTCTTACTGAATTTGGCAACATAATTATTAACGCAACTAATGATTTAGAAACAAGCTTAAAGGGCACCAAGCCTGAGCATTATTCTGCAAGGATTTCTGCCACTCATACCAAAACTTTTAGCAAAATAAATGAATTACTTACTTCTACAAACAAAACCCAGCTATTTGACCAAAAGCAGGTTATAACCAATCTTATAAAACAAGAGGTTAAATCCATAGAGCATATTTATAAAACTTTGCCTAAAAATGTAAAGGTGAAATATGGCATTGATGATATTCAAAAGGATAAAAACGATAATTTTGATATTAGACTATATAAATGGCTGTGTCGCAAGCTTGTATTAGTAGGAAAAAAAGAGTTCTCCTATAACATCAAATACCAACATCTATTAACAGAAAAGATATTAGATACAAATATTCGTTTTTTAGAAGATACACTAATTAGATTAGGCTCTATGAGTAGCCAAAATATTACTGACATTGAAATTTACACATCTAGTTTAGATAAAATATTCTTAGACTTATACCTATCTGCCAATAAAGATCAAAAGGTAGATAATAAGCAGTTGGCTAATATTAAAACTTTAACAACAGAATTAATAAATATTGCTAAGAAAAGAATGACTGACTGTATATATTACAGAGAAAATCTTACATATATTCTTACCAATATTTTGAATGAAGAAAGTTCATTTGTAGATGTAAACGACACTCTAAATGATGATTTTAATATTGATAAATCATTAAAAGGTATAGCCGATAGATTTAGCTTAATACCTGACAAAAGATTTCGCAACCAGACTATGCTTATTAATAGAGTCCATCTAAATATAATTCTTCTTGGATTCTCAGCCCAATTGCGTCAGTTTACACAACTTATACTTAAAAGAGTAAAAGTAAACTTAGAAAAAGATATAACTAGCATACAGGCGAAATATTTAGAATATTTAGAATCGTATAAAGAGAATTACGATAAAAGTACTGATGCAGAATTTAGTTATAATAAAGATGATATTAGTGTTAATTTTGATCAAAACTCAGCCAAGGGTCTAATAAATCTATTAAACAGATCGCAAAAGAATATCCTTAAACTATTGCCTGAATCCATTGAAATTCTATCTGAAGAATCAGAGAATATGATTGGTACAAATAAGCAATATCAAGAATTAGACACTATTAATATTTCCGTTACAAGACTTATTGATTTTATCATTCAGGATGAATTTACTAGTAAAATTAGAGACATTATTTTTGACCTTCCAGAGAAAATATCTTCTCAATCGCATTATTTGCAAGACCATATGCGCTATATGACATATTGTATTGAAAATAAAGATTCTGTTGAAGAAGATTTCGACATATTCCTTGATAACGAAATAAAGACTATAGAAAACAACAATAAACAAAATGAAGATTTTGTTGAAGATATATTATTAAAAATTGAAGAACGACAGCGAATTATTAATGAGAAAACTTCTATTTACCCATTTATACTATCGGCTACAAATCTTAAACAATATATAAAGCAGCGAGATAATACAAATACTAAGAACAAAATTTCCATACTCGTAACTAAAGCAAATAATCTTTTTAGAAGCATTGCTGCAAATATTTGGTATCAAGAAAGTGAAAGCTTTATTTTGACAAAGAAATTCCTCAATGATGATGATAAAGATTATTACCTAAAAAGCAAACAACGTAAAGCTATTAGTAAAATTAAAGCCTCTGAGGAAATAACAAATAGTCTACCTTACTATTACCAACAGTTATTTACTAATCGGCAAAACTATATTCCTGAATTTTGGGTAGATAGAGAAGATGCTCAAGAGGAGTTTAATAACTACCTCGAAGACAGAAAGATTAATATTGCTAGAGCATTATTAATAAAAGGTCTTCCTGGGTCTGGAAAGACTCACTTGAGTTATTATTTTGCAAACAATACACCTAATAATAATAAAGTTATAACCATATCTCCACCTATTGGAGGAAGTATTGATACTTCAATTTTTAATAAAACTGTAACACAAGCTTTTGAAAATAGCAATGCAAATGATTTCTCAAATATTGATGATAATACTATTATTATTTTTGAAGATATAGAGCTTTGGTGGCAAAAAAGCAATGAAGGTTTTATAGTCTTCGACCAAATATTTGATATAATCAATGAGCACGCTGACAGGCTTACTTTCATTATTATAATAAATAGCTTTACTTACTCTATTATAGAAAAGCTTAGAGATTTAAAACGCATTTTATCTCACATAATAAATCTAGATATTGTTGACGCTCGAAGCATTGAAAAAATGATTTGGAAAAGGCATAAGTCTGGTGGTTTTAAAATAAGTTTAGGCAATAAGTCCGAAGACAATTTTCATTCATGGGATTTTGCTCGTCTTTTTAGCAAATATTTTAAGAGCTCAAAGGGTTATATTAATACTGCTATGTACAATTGGACCAACAATATTATTAGTATCAACGATAAAAAATTAGAGGTTAGAAAGCCTATTACAATCAATTCAAACCTATTTGATAGCCTTAGTGATAATGAATTGTTAATACTGCAATCATTAATTATACATAAACATATAAGTGCATATAAACTTTCTAAAGTAACCGATTTAGAAACTAGCTTTACCACAAGAAAGCTGTTAGAGATGCAACGAATTGGAATTATTGAAGAGAAGGGTGAGAATATTTATGAAATAAGCCCTCTACTAATGCCTACGATAATAAATGTACTAGAATCTAAAAAATTCTTATAATGGAAGAGTTAACCAAACATATATCGGCATTTCCAATTATAGGTTTTATTTTAGGAGGATTTATAGTTTACTCTGGATTAAAATTTATAAAAATAGCATTATTGCGTCTTGTCGGGAATTCTAAGTATATATCGAAAATAAACCGTTTCTATAGCAGTATTGAGCTATTAACTGGTATGCTATATATTGTATGGATTATCCCCTATTTCTTAGAAATTAATATGGGAATAGGAATTATTTTAAGCATAATACTAATTATCTCCATAGCAATAGTTTTCTGGTATGCAGGTAGAGATTTTATTTCTGGTTTTATTCTTAAATCAAACTCAGGATTTAAAATCAACTCACGAATAAAAACGGATTTTTTAGACGGGGTTATTATTGACTTTTATTCAAGAAATTTGAAATTAATAAACGATAAGGGAGAGAAATTACTTATTCCTTATTCAAATTTAATTAATAAAAATATTCTTATTAAAAACCGTACTAAATCACGAATTTCAAAACACATAACTATTAAAACTAATTCTGTAGATAATTATGATACACTAATAAAGGAGCTGAAATTTATGATAATGATGCATCCTAAATCACTAGTAAACTTTACTCCAAGTATTACAATATTATCTCAAGAAAATAATATATGCACGGTAGATATAAATATTTCGGCAAGAGATAATAATGGATTAGCCGAGATTGAAACCTACATAAAGGATAAATTGAATAAGGCCTAAAGTAAAAAAGGAGCTTGGTATAATAACCAAGCTCCTTTTTTTATATAATTCCATACATAACTAATCTATAGTAACATGGGTCCAGTTTTCACCTCGCTGTATACGCTTTAGTTGTGTTAAAGTAATCCCAAACTCACGAGCAATATGCACGTATATTGGTTTTTTACCATCTTTGGTTCCATCACGTAGTTTTATTTTAAGCTCACGAACCATTTCTTCTGTAAGTTTCGAGTTCTTAATCTTCTTTTGATGGTAATCGGGGTCTGCCTTGCGATGAGCATACATGCCATCACTATCTACCCAAGCTAAATTTTCACTATAATTATTACTTCTGTTATAATCTTTATGAATAACATATGTTTCACTATCCGCTGGCTTATTAAGAAAAAGATCTGCTACTATTTTATGAATAAAATATGTGCGTTTTTTCTCACTTTTAAGTTTTACAACTAAAATATTGTAACCAGTAAGAAAAGAACCTTTAATAATTTTACCACCTTTTCTACTTGTACGGAAACTCTTTATTTGACCATAATTTGATATCTCAAATTTTTCATCAGGATGAATATCTGAATAATCTAACTTCATCCACTTCTCATCTTCTCTACTCTCTTTCATAATTACAAATAATTAATTTCTAATAATTTACACAAATGTACTAATTATATTTTGCTCAACTGTTAGTTATTATCATTTTTTAAAATATAAAAACATATTTTAACATTCACTATTATATCAAATTCAATGTATAGCACAATTAAATAGCTGTTATTAATCAATTTAGAACATACATTATTTAAATCAAAAAAATAGTTAAAAGTTTATCCGCTTTAAGTGTTTTCATATCTTTGCATTTCATATTTTAATAAACACTAATAATTAATTAATCAAATTATGTTAAAGAATTTACTAACCTTAGTACTATTAGCTTCTTTAAGTTTTTCGGCAATCGCGCAGGAGAAAGTAACTATTGATGCTAATGCTGATGTTCCTATGGACAAATCAATTCGCCATGGAGTATTAGAAAACGGATTAACTTATTATATCCGTGCCAACTCTACTCCTGAAAATAGAGCAGAATTTTTCCTTGTTAATAATGTTGGAGCAATGCAAGAAACTCCAGGTCAGAATGGATTTGCTCACCTTACTGAGCATATGTGTTTTAATGGAACAAAGAATTTTGAAAAGAAAGACATTATTCATTACCTAGAATCTATAGGTATGAAGTTTGGACCAGAAATTAATGCATATACTGTATACGATCAAACAGTATATACTTTGAATAAAGTACCATTGGAGCAAAAAGAAAATATTGATACTTCATTGATGATACTATTTGATTGGGCTACTAATGTAACTATGGTTACCGAAGAGATAGATGCAGAAAGATTGGTAGTTCGTGAAGAGCTTCGTACACGATCAAGTGCTATTAGCCGCATGCGTGATGAAACAAACAAAGTACTTTTTGAAAATTCTAAGTATGCTGTTCATAACATTATTGGCACTGTAGACGTTATTGATAACTCTCCAGCAGATACACTTAGAGCTTATTATAACGACTGGTACCGTCCAGATCTTCAATCAATAATAGTTGTTGGCGATTTTGATGTTGACAATATGGAAGCAAAAGTAAAAGATATTTTCGGAAAACTTCCTTTGATTAAGAATCCTAAAAAACGTATTGAGCACCAAATTCCAAATCATAAAGGAATAAAAGTGACTTTAGCACAAGATAAAGAGTCTCAATATTCTATTATTCAAGCAATTTACAAAAAAGATGTTGAGAAAAACAAAAATCAGAAGTACTATTACCATGAGCATCTTAGTGCTTTATATGGTATTATGATTAATAATCGCCTAAATGAGCAAAGCCAAGCTGCTGACGCTCCATTTATGCAAGCAATGTCAAGATACAGTGGTTTAGTTCGTACTAAAAATGCTTATAGCTCATTCGCTGTAACTTCTAACGATAAAATTAAGATAGGACTTGAGTCTATTTTAATGGAAAACGAAAGAGTTAAGAAACTAGGCTTTTTGGAGTCAGAGCTTGATAGAGCAAAAAAGGAACTATTATCTGCTAATGTAAAGGTTTTTAAAGAACGTAATAAACGTAAGAGTGAAGCTTTTGCTAGTACTATTAAAGAGAATTTCCTTACCAATGAGCCAATACCAAGTGCTGAGTGGGATTTTGGTTTTGTACAAGATTTCATGACTAAAGTAACGCTTGCAGAAGTTAACGCGTTAGCTCAAGAGTGGGTTACTGATGATAATTTGGTAATACAGATATGGGCACCAGAGAAAGAAGGTGTAGACATGCCAAACGAAGCTGAGGTTTTAGCAATAGTAGCAAAAGTACATAATGCTGAATTAGTACAATATGTAGATGCTGAGGCTAATAAACCATTGATTGCAAAAACTCCTATTGCTGGAACTATTGTAAAAGAGGAAACTAAAGACGGTATTACTCGCTGGACATTAAGTAATGGTGTTAAGGTGGTGATTAAGACTACCAACTTTAAGGACGATGAAATACTTATGAATGCATATAGTAATGGTGGCTGGAGTAAAACTAAAATGAAGGATGATATTTCTGCTAAAATTGCTGCTGATGTTGTTGGCATGAGTGGTGTAGGAGAATTTGATAATATTAGTTTACAGAAAAAACTTGCTGGCAAAACAGTAAATATTAATCCATATATTGGACAATTAACTGAAGGAATAAACGGTAGTTCATCTATTGATGATTTTAATACATTATTAAAATTAAACTATCTGTATTTCACCAATTCTAGAGCTGACGAAGATGTATTTGAGAATTATAAATCTCAAACATCTGAGCAACTTAAGAATAAGAACTCAAACCCACGACAAGTATTTATTGATAGCCTACGCCTTAGTATGTCGCAGCACCACCCTCGTGAGAGAATAATGACTGCTGATATGCTTAATGAAGCAAAGCTTAATCGTATAAAGTATATCTTTGGAGAACGCTTTGGTGACCCTTCAGGCTTTACTTTCTACTTTGTAGGCAATATTGATATTGATGCACAAAAAGATACTATACTAACCTATTTAGGTGGTCTTCCTACTGTTACTCGTGAAGAGACTTATACTGACTTAGGAATTAGAATGCCACAAACTAGAGTAGAAAATCACTTTACAAGAGATATGGAAACTGAGAAAGCAACTGTATTTATCGCTTTCACAGGTGAAGCTAAGAAAGTATCTATTGAAGATCGACTTATGTTGCAGATGGTAAAATCGTACCTAGATAATAGATATATGGAAACTCTTCGTGAAGAGATTGGTGGAACTTATGGCGCTAGTGCATGGTCAAGCATATCTCAAAGACCTGTTGCTGAGTATAATATTGGCGTTTTCTTTGATGCTGACCCAGCTAAATTAGACACAATGATATATGTTGTTTATAAAGAAATGGATAACCTTATCGCTAATGGTCCTAGTCAGCTTGTAATTGACAATACTGTTGAAAACAAACTTAAGGAGCACTCTGAAAGTATAAAAGAAAACAGATGGTGGATTGGCATTATCAAAAGTGATGACATTAATAATCAAGATTATAAAAACTTTGATTATGATGGTTTCTGGAAAGGTCTTACACCTAAAGCTGTAAAGAAATATGCCAAGAAACACCTTAATAGCAAACGAACTGTAGAAGTTGTACAAACAGTTAAGTAACAAAGCTTTCTATTAAAATATATTATAGTCCAGTTAAGAAATTAACTGGACTATTTTTTTACCATAATAATTCATAACTTTGTAAAATGGATTTTAAACTAGAATCAAACTTTAAACCTACCGGAGACCAGCCCCAAGCTATTGAACAATTAGTAAAAGGTGTGGAGGATGGTTTAAATGGTCAAGTTCTTATGGGAGTAACGGGTTCTGGCAAAACATTCACCATAGCCAATGCTATTGCGAAGCTAAATCGTCCTACTCTAATTCTTAGTCATAATAAAACGTTAGCAGCACAATTATATGGAGAATTTAAACAGTTCTTTCCTCATAATGCTGTAGAATATTTTGTTTCTTATTATGATTACTACCAACCTGAGGCATTTATTCCTTCTACAAACACATATATAGAAAAGGATCTTCAGATAAATGATGAGATTGATAAACTAAGACTTAGTACAACTTCTTCATTAGTATCTGGCAGACGAGATGTAATAGTGGTTTCATCAGTATCTTGTATATATTCCTTAGGAAACCCAGCAGACATTACTAATAATATTGTTATGCTTACTGTTGGGCAAAATATAGATAGAGATTTATTTCTCAGGCATTTAGTAAATAGCCTTTACTCAAGAAACGAAATGGATTTTCAGCGTGGAACATTTAGAGTAAAAGGTGATACCGTTGATGTACATCCTGCAAATACAGACTTCGCCTACCGAATTAGTTTCTGGGGTGATGAGGTTGAAAGTATAGATATAATTGACCCTATGAGTGGCACAAAATCAGAAAGTCTTGGTTTTGTTAAAATATACCCTGCAAATATATTTGTTACCGATCAAAATAAAATGAAGGAGAATACTTACCAAATACAAGATGATTTGGTAAAACAAATGGACTACTTTAACTCTATAGATAAACCTTTGGAGGCAAAAAGGCTTGAGGATAGAGTAACCTACGATTTAGAAATGATAAAAGAGCTAGGTTATTGCTCTGGGATTGAGAATTACTCAAGGTATTTTGATGGAAGGAAAGTTGGCGAACGTCCTTACGTTCTTCTAGATTTTTTTCCTGATGATTTTCTTATGGTTGTTGACGAAAGTCATGTTAGCTTACCGCAAATACGAGCAATGTATGGAGGCGATAAATCTCGAAAGACTAATCTTGTAGAATATGGATTCAGGCTGCCATCAGCTATGGATAATAGGCCACTAATTTTTGATGAGTTTGAGCAAATTACTAAGCAAACAATATATGTATCAGCTACACCAGCAGATTATGAGCTACAACGCTCAGAAGGCGTTATTGTAGAACAAGTAATTCGCCCCACCGGCCTTCTTGACCCAATTATAGAAGTACGTCCTAGCGGCAATCAGGTAGATGATTTGCTAAATGAAATAGAATTACGCATAGAGAAAAAGGAAAGGGTGCTTGTTACTACTCTAACCAAAAGAATGGCTGAAGAGCTAAATAAATATTTAGTAAATTTAAGTATCAAAAGCAGATATATACATTCAGAAGTAGATACTCTTGAAAGAGTAGAAATACTTCGAGAATTGCGATTGGGAAGTTTTGATGTTTTAATAGGAGTAAATTTACTCCGTGAAGGATTAGATTTACCAGAGGTTTCTCTAGTCGCAATTCTTGATGCTGATAAAGAAGGGTTTTTAAGATCAGCGCGTTCCTTAACACAAACTGCGGGTAGAGCAGCGAGAAACGTAAATAGTTTGGTAATATTTTATGCTGATAAGGTTACTAATTCGATGCAAAAAACCATTGACGAAACAAATAGGAGAAGATCAATTCAGATTGCTTATAACGAGAAACATGGTGTAACTCCTACTCAAATTATTAGATCTACTGATTCTATAATGACTCAAACTGCTGTTGCCGATTCAGTTGTTAATAAGCAAAAGGCTAAATACGATAGTACAGATATTGCTACTTCAATAGCCGCTGACCCTGTGGTAAAATATATGAATTCTGACCAGCTAAAAAACACAATTAAAAGAAGTAAGCAAAGTATGGCACGAGCGGTGAAAGAGCTTGATTTCATAGAAGCTGCAAGATATAGAGATGAAATAAATGAGTATAAAAAATTATTGGATAATTTAAATTAAAATAAAAAATAATCCATTATTAATACTACTTTTGTCGCCTTTAAAAAATATACTTTTATTGGCTAAATTATAGGGTATTATCCCATAAAATAATGAAGAATAAATTAAAAAATTTACGTCGTAGGTTATATGTAATTCGAATGAGGCATATTAGTCCTAAGAATTTTATCATGATTCTTAGTGCTTTAATAGGTGTTATTGTTGGTATTGCTGCGGTAATAATTAAGAATGCCGTTCACTATACTCAATATGGCGTTGAGAAAATAGTAACAACTTTTAATCTTAACTTCTTATATTTTCTTTTGCCAATAGTAGGATTAGGACTTACAATAGTATTTATTAAATACATATTAAAAAGACCTGTTGGCCATGGAATCCCCTCTGTACTTTATGCACTTTCTAAAACCAATGGAAAGATAAGAAGCAATAATATGTTTTCTTCAGTTATTACAAGTGCTTTGACCGTAGGGTTTGGCGGCTCTGTAGGGCTGGAGGGACCAACGGTAGCTACAGGAGCTGCATTTGGCTCAAATATTGGCATTGCAATGCGACTTGACTATAAGCAACTTATAATATTGCTTGGAGCTGCAACCGCAGCAGCAATGGCAGCAATATTTAAAGCACCAATTGCAGCAGTAGTTTTTGCTCTAGAAGTAATTATGATTGACCTTACTGTTGCCTCAGTAGTTCCTCTGCTTATAGCATCAGCTACCGCAGCTCTTACATCAATGTTTTTCTTAGGAGTAGGCACTATATACCCTGTTCAAATTATTGAAACATATAAAATGTCAGAATTACCATATTATATAATTCTTGGTGTTTTGTCTGGCCTACTAGCAGTTTACTTTACAAGAGTATATATGTATATTACATCAACTTTTGATGCAATGGGTAATGTATGGAAAAGATTATTTATTGGAGGATCATTACTTGGGCTTATTATTTTCTTTTTCCCATCAATATACGGTGAGGGTTTTGAAGGTATAAACCTCGCTTTAGAAGGGCGTACAGAACATATTTTTGCAAATACTATTTATAATAATTTGGATGGAGACTTCCTGTTTACAATTGGTTTCATTCTTCTAGTTTTACTTTTTAAAGTTATTGCAACATCACTAACTTTTGGCGCTGGTGGAGTTGGTGGAATCTTCGCCCCTTCCCTATTTTTAGGTAGCAACTTGGGCCTTTGGTTTGTACTTATAATAAATCATTTCAAAATAGCAAGTCTTAATGGTAGTCATTTTGCATTGGCAGGTATGGCTGGGCTAATTGCAGCAAACTTACATGCTCCACTTACAGCAATATTCCTTATTGGTGATCTTACTGGTGGTTATCAAATGTTTATTCCACTTATGATTGTTAGTGTAATTGCTTATTCCACGGTAAAGATATTCCAACCAAACTCTGTATATACAATACAGCTTGCTAAGCGAGGCGAGTTGCGAACTCATAATTCAGATACTAATATACTGAGTATGATGACCATAAATAAGGTCATAGAACGCGACTTTTTAACAGTAAACAAGAACCAAACTTTAGGACAATTAGTTACCGTTATTGCTAAGTCGCAAAGGAATATATTTCCTGTTGTGGATATGGACAATAATTTTGAGGGCGTAATTGCCATGGACAATGTGCGTGAAATAATGTTCGACAGAGAATTATACGATACTACATTGGTATCGGACCTTATGTATTGCAATATTGAAGTAATAAATATGGATGATAAGATGAATCATATTGCTGAAAAGTTCCATAAATCTTCTAATTATAATATCCCTGTTGTTGATAATGGCAAATATGTGGGCTTTGTATCAAGAGCAAATGTATTTTCTACTTACAGAAAAATGCTAAAATATTTTGCTGAGGATTAATTAGCAAAAATAACTAATATGCAATTTCTTAAAAAGTAATTTATAATACTAGATTATTATCACTAAATTTGTAAGCAATGAAACTAACATTTTTAGGAAGCGGCACATCACAAGGCATACCAGTAATTGGATGTAAATGCACAGTTTGTGCTAGTGATAATTCTAAAGATAAACGCCTACGAAGTTCAGTATTAGTAGAAAATGATGAAGATATTTTCACCATTGATGCAGGACCAGATTTCAGACAACAACTACTTCGTGAAAATGTAAATAAATTATCAGCAATACTAATTACTCATGGCCACAAAGACCATATTGGTGGACTCGATGATGTTAGAGCATTTAACTATCTTCAGAAAAAACCAATGGATATTTGGGCCGATAAAAGCGCCATAGAAAGTATTAAAAAAGAGTTTCATTATGCTTTTAAGAAAAACAAATACCCTGGTCTACCAAGTTTCAATATACATACAATAAATACTAAGTATATTGAAATAGGAAGCACTAAAGTTACACCTATACCTTTACTTCATCATAAATTAGAAGTGAAAGCTTTTAGAATTAAAGATCTAAGTTATATAACAGATGCTAATTATATTCCTGAAGAATCTTACCGATTATTAGAAGGGTCTAATGTATTAATTATTAATGCATTGAGAAAAGAAAAGCATGTTTCTCATTTCAATCTTAAAGAAGCATTAATGGTTATAGAAAGAATAAAACCCCAAAAGGCATATATTACTCATATTAGCCATTTAATGGGTTTGCATAATGAAGTAATTAAAGAATTACCAAAGAATGTGTTTTTTGCATATGATGGTTTAACAATTGATTTTTGATGATAGACTCCAACAAAAAACTAATACTAATTGCAGGGCCTACAGCAGTAGGCAAAACTAGTTATGCAATAAAATTAGCACAAGAACATAATACAGAGATTATTTCTACAGATTCCAGACAATTCTATAGAGAATTAAAAATAGGAACTGCCACTCCTACAAAAGAGGAACTGGCAGCTGCACCACATCATTTTATAGGAAATTTATCTATTAGTGATTACTATAATGTATCTATTTACGAGAAAGAGGCTATTATTAAAATAGAAGAACTTTTTAAAACTCATGACACAGTAATAGCAGTTGGTGGCTCTGGACTTTATATTGATGCATTATGCTACGGAATTGACAACTTACCAGATGCTGAGCCAAAATTGCGACAAGAAATAAAAGATAAATTTGCTAAATACGGCATTGAGTATTTACAGGATGAAGTTAGAAAACTCGACCCTAAATACTTTGAAAATGCTGACATTCAAAACCATAAAAGATTACAAAGAGCATTGGAAGTTTGCATACAAACAGGAAAAACTTATTCGTCGCAGCGCAGTGAGAAAAAACAAGTAAGAGATTTTGAAATAGAAAAAATTGTTCTAAATATGCCACGTGAGATTCTATACGATAGAATAAATAAGCGTGTGGATATTATGATTGAAGAAGGCTTAATTGATGAAGTAAAAGCACTTATACCATATAAAGATTTAAATGCCCTAAATACTGTAGGATATAAGGAACTTTTTCAACATTTCAATAATGAAATCTCTCTGGAGCAAGCCATAACAGACATAAAAACCCATAGTCGTAGATATGCTAAACGACAGATTACATGGGTTAAAAGGTATGAAGATTTTAATTGGAAAACTCTTTAAAACCACTTTTTTAAAACAATTAGTTAAATCAACATCATAACATAGCAAAATATATTTATATTTGCTAAGTAACCCAAATACTATATCTTATGAAAGCACCATATTTTTTAGAACAAACTGATGAGCTAAATTTATTTACTTTTCTTGAAAATACAGCAAAGAAATTTCCAACTAATCCAGCACTATGCTATGTGGATGAAGAATATATTCTATATAAAGATTTTCATAAAAAAGCATTAGAACTAGCATTATGCCTTAGAAACAATAATATAGAATTTGGTGACAGGGTAGCTATTTGGAGTGAGAATGGTCCTAATTGGCTTATTGCATATTTTGCAACAATTAGTATTGGTGCAGTAGCGGTACCTGTTCTTCCTGATTTTTCTGCTAAAGAAGCAAGTCATATTCTTGAGCATTCTGGCGCAAAAATTTCTTTCTTATCTGTAACTCAAGCTCGCAAATTAAAGACTGCAAATATCGCTATTGAAAGTAAAATAGTACTAATTAGTGATTTTACTGTAGATTATAATGAGGACTTTGTTGGGCAAAACGCTTTTTGTATTGCCACAGAAGAAGAACTTAAAGATTTTAAACTCCCTAAAGTAGTTGGTAGTGACCTGGCATCAATAATTTATACTAGTGGAACAACTGGCACTTCAAAAGGTGTGATGCTTACTCATAAAAACCTTACTTCAAATAGTATTCAAGGTTGGGATACTTATGGTGTTGATGAGAATGACCGTTTTCTTTCTATACTTCCAATGTCGCACTCATACGAATTTACTTTAGGAAATATATATGGTGTAATGTGTGGTGCATCCTTACATTATATAAAGAAACCACCAACGGCATCGGTACTTATGCCTGCACTAAAGTCAGTAAGGCCAACCTTAATGTTTACGGTGCCGCTAATAATGGACAAGATTTTTAAATCAAAGATACGTCCAGAGTTAACAAATTCACCACTGAAGCGATTTCTTTATGGAATTCCATTTTTTCGCAAATTATTACATCGTATTGCTGGAAAGAAACTATATAGCACATTTGGTGGGCAATTAGGATTCTTTGGTATTGGTGGGGCAAAATTGGACGAAGATGTGGACAGATTTCTTCATGAAGCAAAATTCCCTTATGCCATTGGTTACGGACTTACAGAAACATCTCCGCTCCTTGCTGGAGCAAAACCTGGAACGGGCAAGGTTGGATCTACTGGACCTACCGTATTGGGCGCAACATTAAAACTTAGAAATATTGACCCTAAAACTGGTGAAGGCGAGGTGATTGCTTATGGCCCTAACATCATGAAAGGTTATTATAAAGCCGATGATCTTAATAAAGAAGTATTTACTGAGGATGGCGGTTTTATTACTGGTGACACTGGAATATTTGATAAAGATAATTTTCTTTATATTAAAGGACGTATAAAAAATATGATTCTAGGTCCTAGTGGCGAAAATATTTTCCCTGAAGAAATAGAGGCACAAATAAATAAAAGCGAATGGGTTCTTGAATCTCTTGTATATGAACTTAAAGGAAAAGTTGTTGCTAGAGTAGAGCTAAATAATGAGGAAATCCAGAAACAATTTTCTAATCTAAAAGATAAAACTTCAGAAATGGAGAAAAATATTAATGATATTCTAGTTAATATTAGAAAAAATGTTAATGATGAAGTTAATAAATTTTCTAAGCTTAGCAATATATTTGAGCAGAAAGAACCTTTTGTAAAAACTCCTACAAAGAAGATTAAAAGGTATTTATATAATGATAAAGATGCTCATGAAAATCCTGAGGAAAAGAATAGCTAATAGAATATAATTGCAAGGAATATCGATTAACCATATTGCAAATATTTTTATTATGATAAAAAATATCTTTTTATTTATTATTGGACTATTATTATCCCTTGGAATTTTTGCCCAAGAAAAATCAAAAAACAATGTCTTTGCAGAATTATCTGGAGTAACTAGTGTTTACTCCATTAATTACGAACGTTTAAGAAGAAATGACCATAATGTAATTTTCAGTTTTAGAATAGGTTTTGCATATTTTCCAACAAAATTGATAACAGATACATATGTTGGGCTTTTTTATAATTCTAGATTTACTTTCCCTATGAGTATCTCTTTATTGAAAAACATTGGGCACAATAATTTTTTAGAACTAAGAATTGCTGCTTCTAATGCTATATATCGATTTGATGATTATAAAGGTAGAGGATTGGGGGATTCCACAAATAACTTTGTAGCACCAACAAAAACAGGTTTTAATTTTTATCCTAGTATAGGAATCGGATATCGATATCAACCTCTAAATAAAGGCATTTTTATTAATGCTCTATATCAGCAAGTACTGTATCTAAGTGAAGATAATTGGTTCGGAAATATAAGTTTGGGAATTGGATATTCGTTTTAAAATATATTCTTACATATAAAACAATAACAAATGAAGAACACATTAGTCATATTAATTCTAATTATATTCTCTGCAAATTCTACTATAGGGCAAAATTCACAAATAACACTATCTTCTTTTAATGACAAAAATAGCTTTGATATAATAAAGGAAATAATAAAGTATCAAAGTGAATATATAAATTCAAACAAAACTACAACAAAACAAAAGCTCGATTCTGTTGATACATATGAATATGATAACAATACTAGTCTATTCAAAAAAGTTTATGTAAAGTATTATGACTATAACAGTATTGGACTTAACACCAAAGAGACAGTACACTATATCTACGGAGATAGTGTGCAACCAATAGACATGATTGAGTATATTTATTATCAAGACAATACTATTAGTGAGGTAAAAAAGAGTTACTGGCAATCCACTACAAATAATTGGAAACCTAATAATAAAACTAATACTATTTATTACCCTGACAGTACAGTGTTTTTATTTTATGAATGGCATACTAACGTTTGGGATGAAGCCGCTAAGGCAGTTGAACTATACACAAACTCTATTAGAACAGTTATATCATATTTCAAAAGCTCAAATAAGTGGCATAAAAGCTATAAAAGGGTTTATTATTTCAATCCTACTAATATTGATACTTTAATTTATGAATATGATTATATCAATAATAATTGGGTGAATGATTATAAACAATCAAATGCCTTAGATAGTAATAATAATACCACAAAACATATAAGACATAGGTGGTATGGTGTATGGGAAACTGAAATTAAAATTGAAAATAGTTTTGATTCCATTAATAATAAAATTTTGAGAAATGGATATTCTGGATATGGATATCCATGGGTTCATAAATCAATATGCAACTATACATATAATTCGAGCAATAAGATAACGACTTATATAGAACATATTAGTGCTGGCACAGTGTGGATGAAGAATGATAGCATTCATTATACACAATCATCAAATAATAATCTAACAAATATAGAAAAGTATTTTTGGTATCATGGGTTTAATTATTGGGTAAAATCAGAAAATTATAGTTATAGTTATGATCTTAGTTATATACGTTCAGATTTAGTTCTACCCTACGAAATAATGACCAATAATAATAGTATATCTTTTTTTAAGAATATGCTTACAACAATCTTCACTTATCAATCCGATACTGCAAATATGTGGATACAAGAGCCTCATTACAAATCATTTTTTCATTTCTCTCCAATTATAGTTGGCTTAAATTCAACTATTTCGAAAAATGAAATAAATATATACCCTAATCCAAGTAGTGATTTTATATCAATTATAAATTTAAATAGTGGTAATTTTACATTAACAATTTATAATATAGATGGTAAGAAAATAAAAGAAGCAAAACTAAAGAGTAATAAATTAGATATAAACTCATTACCGAATGGTATATACATAATTAATATTACTGATGGAGATATTAGCATTGTTAAAAAGTTTGTAAAAATATAGACTAAGCAATTAGTCCTTTACAAACAAATATTAATACTTTAGAAGCTCTGACGCAATTTTATCAGCAGTATTTCCGCCACCATGAAATTATTCAAAAGCATAACTATTACCCTATCTGTTATCTTTTGTAGAAGAATTATTATGAAAACTAAATGATTAAAAGCTATTTAAAAGCATTCAAAAACACTTCAGGAGTTCTGCTTACTTTCTTACTTATATAATTATAGAATATAATATTGGTTTTTGCTCTTACAATTATTTTTTCGTTTGCTATATTAACAAATCGATAGTAAATATCACAGCCTGTATTTGAAATTTCATCTACAGTAACATCAATTCTAAGTTTATCACCATAAAACCCTTCAGCAGAATAATTAATTACTGAATCCAACATCAGTATGCCAATTCCATCAATATCACTTTCTGAAAAACCCTTATCAGCCAACAATCTTATCCTTGCCTCATGAATCATCCCGAGAACAGAATCATTACCTAGATGCCCACCATAATTTATGTCCGTTATCCGAATATCAAGTTGTGTTGAATAACTAAATTTCTCAGGAAGCATTACTTTAATACGTGCCATATCGTAGTTTTCTTTAATTAAATATACTTAATACATGATATAATATTATTCATCCAAAATTCATACAAATAAACCTTCGTAAATGACAAAAAAATGAATAACTAATTTACTAGTTTTTATGTTTGGGCTAAAGCCCGTAGATTATTGTATTCATTAGGCAGGGCATTAATGCCCTGCCTAATGAGTTATGTGTTATATGGGCTTTAGCCCAAACATAGTATTTTTTTTGTCATGAACTTATAAAATAAACACAAATAAATTGCGCATATTCTTGAATATCAGTTATAATTAAATTCGTGTTTATCTCTAATAATTATTGCATCTATAAATATCTCATAAGTTCCAAAGCAATTTTATCAGCAGCATTTCCTCCACCATATAAATTCACTGAGAAATCAATGTCAAATTTCTGATTATGAAAAGTAGAAATTATCTTTGTTTTATCAGCACCAACAATGGTATTAAAACCATTATTAACAAGCTCTACCCACTCCGTTTCATCACGAAGTGTAATACATGGCTTAGCAAAAAAGAAAGCTTCCTTTTGCAGCCCACCACTATCAGACATTACCATTTTACAGTTCTGAAGCAGGTAAACCATCTCAAGATATCCCACTGGTTGAATAATATTGACTTTTGAATGGTCTATATCAATACTATTATTCTTAATAATATTTACCGTACGAGGATGCAAAGGCAATATTATTGGCGTTTTTTCGCCAATTTCATGTAAAGCATCTATAATACTGTGCAATCGTGATAAGTCATCAGTATTTTCAGCACGGTGAATTGTTGCCAGTACAAATTCTTTGGGAATATCAAAATTTGGCTTACGGCTTTTCTCTGCATAAAAAATTGCCGCATCTTGCATTACATCACCACATAATGATGTTTTTATATCAATATTATCATAACCTTCAGCACTTAGGTTATCAATAGCAGTTTGTGTTGGACAAAATAAAATAGTGGAAATTCTATCGGTAAGAATACGATTTACCTCTTCGGGCATTTTCATATTAAAAGACCTTAAACCTGCCTCTACATGGGCAATTTTAATATGAAGTTTGGATGCTGCCAAAGCACCAGCAAGAGTAGAATTTGTATCTCCATAAACCAATACCCAATCTGGATTTTCTTTAATCAGCACCTTTTCAATTTTCTCTAGCATTTGCCCAGTCATTGCACCATGGCCCAAGCCATTAATATCAAGATTATAATGTGGTTTTGGAATTTGCATTTCTTCGAAGAAAATATCCGACATATTAGCATCAAAATGTTGACCAGTATGCACAATTATTTCTTCAATTTGTGAATGCTTTGCGAAAGCGCGACTCACTGCTGCTGCTTTTATAAACTGTGGCCTCGCGCCTACTATTGTGATTATTTTCATATTCTTATTAGGTGTTTTAAAATATGTACTGTGTTCTCATTAAACATTAATAATTAAAAATTAACCATTAAAATACTAAACCATTTCCCTATAAATACTTTCTACAAGTCTATTTTTAACAACATCGGCATATACATCAACCACAATTTCTCGATATTGAAAAATAATTATATTCACAGCCTTTGATATTTCAATACTGTTCTTAAGTTGTTTACTGAACTGTTTCTTCATTAACTTAGGCAATATTTCATCAATTAAATCAATCCTTGCTGAAACCTCATAACGACGAAAAATATCTGTTTCATTTAGCAAAAGGCTTTCTAACTCCATAGAAATTTCTTGCAATATCCTAATAAATGCACTTAACTCATCCTTATTTGTAAATTTAAAAAGCATAAATTACATTTGATTTGGCACCTCTATACCCAGCAGAGCCATTGACGATTTAATAATATTACCTGCAAGCTTAGAAATGTCCAGTCTAAATGCAGCTTTATTTTTATCAGTTTCATTCATAATATGATTATCATGATAAAACTGATTATACTCTTTTGCAAGATCAAAAGCATAAGAAGCAATCATTGCAGGGCTATAATTATTCGCTGCACTTTGTACAACAGCAGGATAGTTATAAATGATACGCAACAGGCTTTTCTCTTTATTATTAATAACTAGTTTTGTATCCCACATGCCAAATTCGGCATCTTTAGCTCTTCTCATAATGGACTGAATACGAGCATAAGAATATTGCACAAAAGGTCCAGTATTACCATTAAAATCAATAGATTCCTCAGGATTAAACAGCATTTTACGCTTTGGATCTACCTTAAGTATAAAGAATTTCAAAGCTGCCATTCCCACTTGATAATATAGGTGATTGGCTTCTTCAACTGTCAAACTATCTATTTTTCCTGCCTCAGAAGTTAGTTTCTTAGCATCCTCAATAATTCCATCAATTAAATCATCAGCATCAACAACAGTTCCCTCACGAGATTTCATTTTACCATGAGGCAACTCTACCATCCCATATGAGATATGATGAATTTTCTCGGACCAAGCAAAGCCTAGCTTTTCAAGTACAATCTTCAATACATCAAAATGATAATTCTGCTCATTGCCAACTACATAAAGCATTGCCTGCGGAGCATAATCCAGTTCACGAAGCTGAGCCGTTCCAATATCTTGAGTCATATATACAGAGGTTCCGTCAGAGCGCAATAAAAGCTTTTGATCTAAGCCCTTATCTTCTAAATCGGCCCAAATAGAACCATCTTCTTTCTGATAAAGCACTCCTGTATCAAACCCCTTCATCACAACTTCCTTCCCTAGCAAATAAGTGTCTGACTCATAATAAATCTTATCAAAATCAACCCCCATTTTCTTATACGTAACATCAAAGCCCTTATAAACCCATGCATTCATGGTTTCCCAAAGTTTATAAACCTGCGGCTCTTTGGCCTCCCAATCACGTAACATTTGCTGTGCTTCAAGTATTACTGGAGCTTGGGCATTTGCTTCTTTCTCCGTTTTACCCTCAGCAATTAATTTTGCTATTTCTACTTTATAATCTTTATCAAATTGTACATAGTACTTGCCCACTAGATGGTCTCCTTTTTCGCCAGTAGACTCTGGAGTTTCGTTATTACCATGTTTTTGCCAAGCCAACATCGACTTGCAAATATGAATTCCTCTATCGTTAACTAAATTTACTTTCTTTACATTTTTGCCACTAGCATGTAGAATTTCAGCAATAGAAAAACCCAAAAGATTATTTCTTATATGGCCAAGATGCAATGGCTTATTAGTATTTGGCGAACTATATTCTATAACTATTGGCGCTTCATTCTCAACGGCCTTTACAAACCCATATTCAGTGTCTTGAACAGCCTCCTTTGCAATGCCAAGCCAATAAGAATCTGCTACCGATAGATTTAAAAAACCCTTAATAACATTATAGTTATCTATCTCATCAACATTAGTAACAAAATATTCTCCAAGTTTAGTTGCTAATTCCTCTGGCTTTGACTTGGCAAAACGTACATAAGGAAATACATTTACAGTAAAATCACCATCAAACTCTTTACGCGTTTGTTGTATAGCAATTGTGCTTTTTTCTATCTCCTGTGAATATATTTCACCAAATGCCTCTACAAATTTATCTTTAATTATAGTTTCCAAATTCATCGCTTACAAATATCTTTATTGTATTAATAACTAGATTTATTTATCTGTTAATCTTATACTTCTTTATTAAAAAAGTTATCTACTTTTCCAAGAGCAATATTAATTGCTTCTTGAGTAAACAACTCTATTTTTTCTTTATTACCTTCATCAAAAAGGTCTTGTGAAATTAATATTTGACACACTTGCTTTTTACCATCAACAACCACCTTCACTCTTCCATTATCTACTTGTCCGTCTAATAAAACCTGCTCGTGATTATCCATCAAATACTTTTCTGCAACCTTCAATTTCATAATTGATAACTTACTCATACTATAAGCCCATTATACCCTTAATACTTTCCGCTTTACGGTAAATAGCTATAACTTCCTTGGGGTTTTTCATCATTTGCTTTGCTGTGATACTCATATATTTTAGGTTCTTAGATTCTCTAAGAACAATATCTGCATCACTACTAAAAAGTGCTTCGGCTTCTTTAATAGACTCTGGCAAAAAAGGAATAATAAATTTATACATATAAATACGTGGCCATTTAAAGTCTGTTTCTAGCATTTCTTCTAACTTATCGTACTCTTTTGTATCTTTCATATTACAATCTATTAATTAGGTGTACCCGATAGCTATCAGGGGCAATATTTAGGTTTGCAAAGGTCGGGATTTTTTCTCAAAGTATTTTATGGAAAATCATTGATAATTTGGATAAAAAAAAAGAAAAATACCCATAAAAAAACCTAATAACAAAATGAAATTAGGTTTTAATAATAAATTTTTATGATTACTATATCTATATTTCTTTTTGATACATACTCATCAGCTTATTTAAATCATCTTTAGACAAATCCGTACCATAAATACGAACAACATCCTCAACCTTATTATGATGGAATATTATTCCTAATCCAGCATCAAATTTATTACCTATATAATTATGTCTTATCTTTTTAGTAACTATTTCAAAAGCATTCCAGGATATTTCTTTACCAACTCCAAAATATACAAAATGCGAATTATCAGCACTATAATATACTTCATCGGTTAAATTTAAGTTGCAGAATTTATGAATATGAATTAATACTTCAGCATCAATTTTTACAGATTTGCTAAGATTGAAACCTGCTTCTATAAAGAGGTTCTCTAAATCAACAATATTATCATAAGTATCTAAATCAAAAATTCTTATTGCATAATATTTTTTATTATTAAACTCCAAATCTGCTAAAGCTGCTGAGAAATCATACTTAGCATTCTTATTTATACTATACAATCTACGATAAAAGAAATCCAAACTTACCTTCTCGTTTAATACAATAAAAAGTGTTTCTGGTTTACTTTCAGATGTAATAAAGCTTGTACTATAATAGCCAGGAAATGGATTAGCAACCTCTAGAACACAAGTATTGGGGATAATATTATGATTTAAAGTTTTTACTGTTTCTTCTTTAGTAATAATAGTAAGCGTATTATTAAATGATACTGTTTCCATAATAATAAATTTTAATTAATATGTACACAAATATAATACAACTAAGGCCTAGAAACAATAGCTTTAAGGTAATAAATAACAGTATAATAATATATCAATGAGATAGCAATTCTTAGATAATGCCCACCTTTTTCATTTCAAAAAAGCATCTTTCAGTAGCTTCAATATCGGCAAAAGCGTTGTGTGCACCTTCAAAATCTTCACCAAATAATTTAATATGTAGTTCTGATAATTTCGGCCATTTAAATCCATATCTACCAGGGATTTCACAATAATCTGTGGAACTATGCATTGTACACAATTTTGGTTTATCAAAAAAAACTGTATTAATACTTCTTCTAATAAACTCTGCACCAATTATTTTTTCATCAAAACTAATATTATGAGCTACTATAACGTCTGAATCATTTACTATAGCATTAAATGTATTTAAAACATCATCAAGCTCTACACCCTCATCAAGTGCCTTTTCGGTAGATATACCATGCACTCTCGAAGCCTCTATTGGTATTGTAAAACCATTAGGTTTAATTATATATTCCGCCGAATCTATTCTATTTCCTTGCTCATCGCTCAATATCCACCCTATTTGAATCATACGAGGCCAATTATCAACATCGCTGGCTGGAGCCTTATAATTACGAGGTAAACCCGTGGTTTCTGTATCAAAAAATAAGTACATCATTATTTATTACTTTATATCAATAATTTTTATTTCTGTTCTTCTATTTAGCATCCGACCTTGCTCTGTCTCATTATTAGTAACAGGCTCATTTTCTCCATAACCTTTATAAGTAATCTGTTTAGAATCTACCTTCAAATTATTAATTAAGTACTCGTAAACGGCATTGGCTCGTTTAGTAGAGAGAGTCATATTCTCAGAATTACTTCCAACATTATCTGTATGGCCACCAATCTCTATTCGTACATTTGAATTTAAAGCAAGAAAATCATTAATCTTTTCAAGCTCAATAAACGACTGAGGTTCCAACTCATAACTAAGCGAAGCAAAAAAGATATTCTTTAAGATCACCTTTTTATTCAAATCTATTTTTTGCAAATACACATTCTTTAAAAATGGTTTTATGGAAGAATGACCTTTTCCTACTTTAAAATTCTCCGAGAAATCTAAATATCCTTTTCTGCTAACATATAAACCTAATTCCGCATTATTTGGAATAGTTACCAAAAAGCTGCCATCCCTAGCATCAGAATTTGATTCAACAATAAGTGTATTTGTATTTAAGTCGTATAGTTTAAAATTTGCTTCCAATGATTTTCTAGAATCTTTATCGGCCACTAGTCCTTTCATATAATTTACTTGCACAGGGCGAGCGTCATCATATAATTCGAAATAATAAATATCATATCCGCCAAAACCCTCCTTCATATCCGAAGAAATATAGGCCATATCACCTTTAGCATTAATAATTATACCCATTTGATTTTCAAAATCATTTATAGGATAACCTAAATTTATTACTGGACCCCACATACCATTACTATCCTTTCGCGACATAAACAAATCCATTCCACCCATTCCAATATGTCCATTTGAAGCAAAGTACAATGTGCGTCCATCAGCATGAATAAAAGGGGTCATTTCCGACCCATCAGTATTAATAATTTCTCCTAAGTTTTTTACATTTCCAAACTTACCATCAGCTAATAATTCCGCAGTATAAATATCAGAATTACCTCTTCCTTTTCGTCTTACAAAATAAAGAGTCTTACCATCGGAACTTAGGCAAGGGTTAGATTCCCAATTACCAGTATTTACAGGTGCACCAATATTACGTGGCATACTCCATGTTTTACCTCTCTTTTCAGAAATATAGATATCGCACCTTCCTCTACCATCATTTCTATAACAAGCTGTAAATACCATTTTTGTTTGATCAGGAGAGATATTCATAGCCCCTTCATTACCACTGGTATTAAATATACTGCTCATTCTTCGTGCGATATTCCAATCGTTATTTGAGTATTGTCTAACACTTTGGTAAAAATCCTCTTCTTCTGCGTTTCGCTGTTCTCTCGTGCGATTATTTTTAGGAGATTTACGTGTAAATATCACCCTATTTTCTTCAGTATTTACCGTATTAACATATTCATCATTACGACTATTTACAGAAATTCCAATATTTTTAGGGTCATAATCAACAGGGTGTTCCATATTCCACTTACCAAACTCAGCACGCTCAATGCCAGCATCTACAGTTGGTTGAAATCTAGAGTTTTTATTAGGATGTGCGTCATATACTTGCATATCAGCAAGAGCCTCTTTATACATTCCTAGCTTCATTTCCATTACCGACAAAGTAATAAATACATCAGGGTAAAAATCAGGATTTACAATACTCGCTTTTCTATAGTAATATAGACTTTTCTTATTTCTATTTGTTTCGGAATATATTTGGCCTGCCATAAGGTAAGCCTCTACAAAGTTAGAGTCATATTTTAATGCATCTTGAATTTCGTAGATAGCATCTTTATACTGCTTTGCATCAAAAAACGTAATTGCTCTTTTAAAAGACTTTTTAGCCTTTCTTGATTTACTAGTAAACTCTTGGGTTTTACGACTTTGGGAATAAGCACTATATGATAATGCAAACATTGAAATCAATATAATAGTTATCAATACTTTACTCTTCATATTTTCAATATTTAATAATTCGGTGATCCCAATAGCTATCGGAGACAATATTTTAATCATAAAAATTTCACAAGAATATACTAGGATTAATTACCAGCGATTTTTACGAGAACGCTTCCTACCATATTTTTTACGCTTTTTCATAGCCTTTTTATGAGCCTTAGTTTGCATAACAACACGTTTTCGCTTATTAAAAGCACGAATTGAAGGGTCACTAGATTTACCATTATAACGTATATTTCCTCTACCAAAAGACCAATGACTAGGCAACCTAAAATAATAAGTAACACCTACATTAATCATTCCAAGTCTTTCTGTAACTGTGCCTTCTACAGGATAAGCATCAATTTTATTGCTAAAAACAATATGTGTAGTAAATTCTCCAAAAACAGAAAAACTTTTATTAATTATGTATCTTGCCCCAATACCAATAGGCATCACTAGTTCAGTTAATCTTTTAGCGCCTCTACCCTCTTTTTCAACAGTATATCCTTCTCTATTAATTAGGGTATCATTTACTAAATTAAACAGCTCACTTTTAGTTTCAGTAAGCCCTAAACCTAGGAATGCATATACTTGATATTCCCTACGTTTGTCTATGCCTAGAAAAGTATTAGTAAGATCAAAAACGCCAGAAAGCGAATATTCAAACAGATTACCAGTAAAATATATTTTTTCTGACTCCTTAGTGCTCTTCATTGATGCATACATGAATAATCCTCTCATACCAAAATAAGGATTAAACATTTTATCCAAATATATTCCTAATCCAAAACGACGGTCTTGATAAAAATATTTACTAAATGGATTATTATCTTTGAAACTATTAGCATTATCAGAAACATCGCCACTAAAATTTGTTGTACCAACAAAGAAGCTAGTGTTCCAATGATCTTGAAACCTATAATGACTTTGAGATTTTACATCAGAATTTATGAATAAAAAACTAAAAAATAATATATATAATATATAAATTCTCATACTTTGTAACTGAAATTGTGTGGTGTAGTTTAACAATGCAAATTTAACAAAATAAGTTTACTACTTTCACATAAAACTTAATAAACTATTTAATTGGGTTTTATAGCCTTACGCAATAATAATAAATTCTTTAAGTGTCATTTATTACCTAAAATTCTAATTGATTTACTTATTATTAGTAAATCGGTACTAACCTTATAACTTCTAGCATACACAAGGTTTAATTTTTCAATTTCCTTACTATTATTTTTATCATCAGACATATCTGAAGGATGCAGGATACTAGGCTTTAATTTGGGCAATTGAATATTATCCAAATTATCAAAGCCAACAAAGGTTCTCAAACCTAATAAAACCAGCACAAAGTTTGCAAAAGCAGGTAAAGGTTTTTTATAAATAAAGAATGATAAAGGATAAAGTAAAATTAGGAAAATGCTTATTATAAAATCAAATAACCTTTTAAAACGCTTATTAGAATCTTTATTTATAGCATTTATTTCTACAAAATAAATATCGCTAGATGTATTTATAGAATTTGAACCAATGATAAACATACTTTCCGATGGGGCAATTTTATACTCCATATTTGGCAATTTCAAAGTTGTCATCATATCAATAATTTGTGCTGCTTTAAAATCTTTAGCACAAAATATTAGCTCATCAATTTTATGAATTCTAACAATCTCTTCTAATTGAGAAACAAGACCCAAAACAGAATCCATATTTTTTTTATCAGAATCAGAATCCTGAATAATTTTAGAAACAAAAGAAGCTTCTATATTTAGTTCATTCATTAATTTAAGCACTCTACTAGCCTCATTATCACTACCTACAACTGCTATCCGCTTTGCAATTACAGTTCCAAATTTAAAGCTGCTAAAACCAAACAAATAAGCTATATATCTCCATAAAATCATTATTAGAGGAGAAATAAACGATCCAAAAAGTATAATTGCTCTTGAGAAACGATATGTTTCTGGCAATAATGAATAAGCAACAAGCAATAATAAAACTCCTACTAACTGACCTATTATTATTCTAAAAATCTTAACTGGTTTTGAGTATCCACCAGCATAATAAATAACTGTTTGCCAGAAACCTACAATAAGAGGAATAAAAAGAAAAAGGAAAAAATCAGGATATTTCTGGCTCTCACCAAAAATTATTTCTGCCCAATACTCAGAAGTAATTATAAGGGCTGCATTAATTAATACAAAATCTATAGTCGGTTCCACCATCTTACGGAAGAAACTTGCCATAATAGAAACAAAAGCACGCATAATAATTGCTGCATTAATAAGCACACTAAATAATTTAGCATTCTCTGTTGAATAATGCTTTTTGGCAAAAATAACCATAGCATTATAAAACACATATACATAATTAACTGTATTTTTTTTAGTACTCTCTCCCTTATAATGGATAATACGAGTTTCAGGAAAATAGTAATTCTTATAACCTCCTAATATAATTCGGTACGAAAGATCAATATCCTCACCATACATAAAAAAATCTTCATCCAGCAATCCAACCTTATCAAGAGTAGTTTTGCGCATAAGCATGAAAGCACCAGCAAGAATCTCTACTTCATGTGTTTCATCATTACTCAGGTGCCCTTGATGATAAGCCGCGAACTTCTTTGACCTAGGAAAAATTTTAGAAAACCCAAACATCTTAAAAAATGCTGCCTGGGGAGTAGGAAGCCCTCTTTTAGATTCTGGGAGGAATCTACCTTTGCCATCCAACATTTTTACACCCAATCCACCAGCCTCAGGATGAGAATCCATAAAAGCCACAGTTTTCTCAAAAGTATTAGCCTCAACAATAGTATCAGGATTTAAAAGCAGAACATACTCTCCCTTAGAAATTTTGATTCCTTGATTATTCGCCTTTGAAAAGCCTCTATTATCTTTATTAGCAATAAGTGTTATTTCAGGGAATTTCTCTGCCATCATTTTCAGAGAACCATCTACTGAATTATTATCAACAACAATAATTTCTGTACTAATATTTTGTGAGGCCACCAATGCAGAATCAATACATTGTTCCAAAAAATGCTCAACATTATAGTTTACTATTATTACTGATAATTTCATTTATTGTTGTATTTATTTCATAATATATTGGATTCCAGCATCAGGACCCAATGGTAATCCTAGTAATAACCATCCAACTAACAATATAATCCAAACAAAAAGAAACGCCATAGAATAAGGAACCATTGTGGCAATAATAGTTCCAATTCCAGCTTTGGAATCGTATTTATGAACAAAAGCTATTATCAATGCAAAGAAGCTCATCATTGGCGATATCACGTTTGTAACACTATCACCTATACGATAAACTACCTGCGAAAGTTCCGGTGAATATCCCATAATCATAAACATAGGAATAAATATAGGAGCCAATATTGCCCATTTTGCAGAAGCACTACCCATAAGCATATTAATACTTGCAGATAATAGGATAAATAATATCATAAGAGGGATTAGCCCAATATCAGCAGACATAAGAACATTCGCCCCTTTTACAGCAAGAATAATCCCTAGGTTACTCCATTTAAAATATGCAACAAATTGCGCCGCAAAAAATACTAATACAATATATGTAGAAAGTGTTTTCATTGAAACAGCCATTCCTTTCATTACATCCGCATCATTTTTAAATTTACCAGTAGTAATACCATAAGCTAATCCTGCCGAACTAGCAGAAATAAATAGCATTGCAACAACTCCTTTTATAAGTGGAGATGTAAGGACTCCACCATCTGTACCTCTAAAAAATCCATCTTCAGGAATAATACCAATTAGAGTAATTACTGTAATAACACCTATTGATAAAAGCGCCATCCAAAGGCCTTTTTTTTCCTTAGCGTTAAGTTTTTCAAAAGATTCATTATCTTCAATATCTCCAGTATATTTTCCTAGGCGAGGCTCCACAACTTTATCAGTAATAAAAGTACCTGTAGCTGCTATTAAAAAAGTAGACACTACCATAAAATAATAATTTGCAGTAGGATTTACAGAGTAATTAGGGTCAAGAATATGAGCTGCTTCGGTAGATAATCCAGCAAGTAAAGGATCAACAGTTCCTAGAACCAAATTAGCACTAAACCCACCAGAAACACCAGCAAAAGCTGCGGCCATACCAGCAATAGGATGCCTTCCAACAGCCATAAAAACAACCCCCGCAAGTGGGATTAGTAGCACATACCCTACATCTGAAGCAACATTAGATAGTATTCCAGAAAACACAAGAATAAAAGTAAGCATTGATGGAGGTGCTTTCAAAACCAACAGTCTAATTATAGAATTTATTAAACCACTATATTCAGCAATACCTATTCCAAGCATAGCAACTAATACTATTCCCAAAGGAGCAAAACCAGTGAAATTATCAACCATTTCTAAAAGTATCCTATGAATACCATCATGAGAAAGGAGATTTACAGGCTTAATTAATTCATTGGTTCCTGGATGAATTGCCTCCCAGCCTAAGTAATGCCCAATTGCAGAGAACACTAATGCCGTTAAAGCAAATAAGGCAAATAATGTTGCTGGGTGTGGTAAAGCATTACCAGCACGCTCAGTCCAATTAAGCATTTTCTGTAATATTCCTGTTTTTTTCTTCGTTTGTGACATAAATCTATTTTATATTTATTACTTTCAAATTACAATATTGCATTACTTATTTCTTAAATACTTCAGGAGGTAAATAAAAACCATCTTTAATTTTACCCTCCATTCCAATATAATTTTTCATTAATTCAATGGTATCTTTTTCAAAATTATCAGTCACATTATAAGTAGCAGCAAATCCACATGTTTTACTCTTATAATCTACAAAACCCACAAGTACAGGTACATTAGCCGCTTTGGCAATCCTATGGTAGCCTGTTTTCCATGTTTTCTGAGCTGTCCGTTTTCCCTCTGGGGCAATGGTTAAAAGAAAGTTTTCATGATTATTCATTTCTTTAACAACATCTTTTACCACATTATTTTTTCCTCGACGGACCGGAATCCCACCAATACTTTTAATTATATATCCTAAAGGAAAAAAGAAAGCTTCTTGTTTTATTAAATAATGCGCTTTTAATCCTAAAGCCTTATAGGTAAAAAAACCTATAAAGAAGTCCCAATAACTAGTATGTGGAACTGTAAGAACAACAGCTTTTTTAGGTATTTCACCATCAAGCTTTACTACAGCCTTCCATCCAAATAAATTTAATAATCTTTCTGAAAAATTCATAGCTAAATATTAATTAATTTATAAAAATCATCCTCCGAAATTATATTTATTTCTAATTTCTCAGCCTTTTTTAATTTTGCTGGCCCCATTTTATCTCCTGCCAATACATAATCAGTTTTGCTAGAAATAGCACTTATAACCTTACCTCCAAAATTACTAATTATTTGCTTAATCTCGTCACGAGAAACTGTAAACTTACCACTTACTACAAAAGATTGGCCTTGCAATAAATCTGGAAATGATTCACTGTTTTTCTGTATTTCAAATTGCAAGCCTCTATCTTGTAATCTTTTTATTATTTCTAAATTAATTGGATTTGCAAAATATTCAATCAAGCTCTCTGCAATACGCTCACCAATATCATCAACCATAAGTAGTTCCATTGATGTCGCAGACTTAATCATATCTATATTTTCGAAATGTTGGGCAAGTTTTTTAGCAACCGTTTCACCAACAAATCTAATTCCTAATGCAAATAGTAATCTCTCAAAAGGAGTGCTTTTTGAACTCTCAATACTCTCCAATAGATTAGTTACAGATTTATGTTTAAATCCTTCTAGTTTAATCAAATCAGACCCTTTAAGATCATATAAATCGGCGACATTTCTAACAAACTTTTTATCAAATAAAGCTGCTACTGTAGCTTCACCCATATTTATATCCGTCATTTTGCGACCAACAAAGTGCTCTATATTTCCCTTTATCTGAGGAGGGCACTGATATACATTTGGACAATAAAAAGCAGCTTCACCTTCCTCTCTTACTAACTCTGAATTGCATTCTGGACAGTGAGTTATGAAATTTACTTCCTTAGAATTAGTTTTCCTTTTAGATAGTTCTACTCCTATTATTTTGGGAATTATCTCTCCGCCCTTTTCCACTTTTACAAAATCACCAAAATGCAAGTCTAACGATTTTATTATATCAGCATTATGAAGGCTAGCACGTTTTACAGTAGTGCCAGCTAATTGTATAGGGCTCAAATTTGCAACTGGGGTAACTGCCCCAGTTCTACCAACTTGATAATCTATAGAAAGTAGCTCTGCAACAACTTGCTCTGCTTTAAATTTATATGATATTGCCCAACGAGGTGATTTAGCAGTAAAACCTAATTGCTTTTGCTGAACAAAATTATTTACTTTTATTACAATACCATCAATCTCAAAATCAAGATCATTTCTTGCTTTATCCCAATAGTTAATATATTCAAATATTTCTTCTACACTATTTACTTTTCGAGATGTGTCGGATACTTTAAAGCCCCATTCCGCAGCTTTTTCTAGACTTTGATAATGATTTGATAGATTTAAATCATCACCCACAACATAATATAAATAAGCATCGAGTGGCCGTTTTGCTACTTCTTTTGAATCAAGCATTTTAATACTACCCGAGGCCGCATTCCGTGGATTTGCAAATTCTTGTTTACCAATTTTTTTACGTTTTTTATTAAATTCAGCAAAGCCATTTAGAGTCATAATTATTTCTCCTCTAATTTCAAAATCAGCAGGATAATCTCCTTCTTTAAGTTTTAATGGAATACTTCTTATAGTTTTCACATTAGCAGTTACATCATCCCCTTGACTTCCATCACCACGAGTAACAGCCTGTGTCATAATACCATTCTGATATCTAACACCTATTGCTAATCCATCATATTTTAGTTCACAAACATATTCAATAGATGTATCTATTTCTTTGCGTACTCTAGAATCAAAATCTTGTAAATCTTCCTTGGAATATGTATTCCCCAGCGATAACATTCTGTATTTATGTTTTACTGTTGTAAAATCTTTTTGAATATCGCCTCCCACTCGCTGCGTTGGTGAATCAATATGAGCATACTGTGGGTATTGTTTTTCTAACCCTTGAAGTTCTAATAATAAAACATCAAACTCGAAATCAGTAATCAGACTTATCGATTTATTATAATAGCTATTATTATAATTTTCTAACTCAGATGTAAGAATATCAATACGTTGCTTTGCCTGAAGTTGATCCATTCTATAAAAATTGATAAGAAACAAATGTACTTATTTTAAGTTAAAAAATTACGTAATATTATTAACAAAAAAGCCTTCAACTATTAAAGAAATACTTTTGATACAAATAGCCACGACGTTGACTATTAGGGCTAGCATCCTGACTATTACGTCAGGTCATACCACTGCCCACAACTCTTCTAACCATATTTCCCAGGCATAAAAAAAGCCTCCACCGCG
>JAGLDA010000110.1 GCA_023145955.1 Bacteroidales bacterium | reverse complement strand
CCTAATACATGACATGCTGTTCCTCTACATACACTAATATGATATTTGCCAATTGGCGAAAAGCGAAATTGATTGTAGAATGTTGCTACTCCATAAATACGTGAAGAAGGCAATTTTAGAAAATCTGCAACCTCTTTAACTCTTGCTTCTGATAAAAAGCCATATTCCTCTTGGAAATCTTGGAGTATTGGTATTAAGTCATCAGCACTTGCATGGTTATACTTGCTAAATATATCTTTTGATTTTGTCATTTGTTTATACTTTTTATTGAGTATATTTCTATTGTTATTTGAATAACAAAGATAACTAAACCAAAGATGATAGTAGGGCTTAATGTTATTAAAATAACAGTAGAGACTTGATAATATTCAATATTTATATTTAACTATAAAAGAGTAATTTTAATAGAGGGACTACGAAATAATAGCAAATTGCTGTTATTCAGATTAAAACAAATTAAAAACAGCAATTATCTAAAATATATGAGATATAGAATAGTCTTTTTTCGGAATTATTAATAAAATTAATACGTCATAAAAACTATATTTTATAGTGGCTTTATTATCTATTTTTTTAAGATTTATTAGTCAAAAGCAGAAACAATTTCTGTTACAAACTTATTATAATCAAACTCTCCTTTTTTAGAAATACCAAAACGGACAATAACCAATTTTTTGGATGGAATAATATATATCCTTTGCCCTTGGTAACCATCAGCAAAGTAAGTATCTCTTGGGGCATCGGGCACTTCATGCCCGTTTTGATTTAGCCAAAACTGAGCGCCATATTTTCCTTCAGAATTTGGAGCAACATCCTGTGTGAATTTCACCCAGCTTTTGTCTACAATAGTATCGCCAAACCAAACTCCATTTTGTAAATATAATAAGCCAAATCTTGCCCAATCGCGTGCTGGAGCATATGTATAGGACGAGCCAATAAATGTACCTGCAGCATCTGTCTCCATTATAGTACTATTCATATCTATGCGTTTAAAGAATTCTCTATATGCCCAATCCCAATATTTTTGCTTTGTATCAAACTGGCGTTTTATTATTTCTTGAAGAATATTAGAAGTTCCCGAAGAGTAACACCAATCTGTGTTTGGTTTATTATCAAGAGGTTGTGATAAAGCGTATTTTCCAAGGTCTCCTTTATCGTATAGCATTATTGTGGCTTCTGAAATATCACCATAATCTTCAACCCATTTTAATCCAGAGTTCATTTGCAAAAGATTTTTAAGTGTTATGTTTTTTCTTTCGTCATTTTTCCATTCCTTTATTGGTGCTGCATTATCAATATCCAACTTACCTTCTTTTACAAGCATTCCAACAAATGTATTTGTTATACTCTTACTCATAGACCAACCCAATATTGGAGTATTCTCATCGAAACCAGCTCCATATTGTTCCCATTTTACTAATGTATCGTATGCTACAATAATAGCTCTTGTATTGCCTTGAGCCATAGCTGATTTTATTGCTTTATCAAGCCTCTTTTCATTTACATTGCTTATGGATAGATCTCTATTATTAGTGCCTTGTGGCCAGTATTTATTATCATTATTGGAATTTATATATGCAGTATTTGTGCCCTGGCTTCTTACTTTATCAATATTATAATCAGCAATTAATGTACAGCCTAAACCATCACGATATACAGCCACCTGCTCTCCGAATCCAAAAAAATCACTTTTTACAGTTTTGTTTTCCAAATCTACAACACTATTTGCCAAGTTTACAGGAAAGAAATTAATATCTAATGCTTCAATGCTTTCTTGAGTTCTACCTGCAACAAAAACTCCTGAGGCTATATTCTTGGCCGCAAATCCTGTAAATATAGTTGACCTATCGATGAGGTATTTTGCTAAAAATCCAAATGCACCAATAATTACGACGATAATAATAATTGCAACTTTTTTAATCATAACGTATTACTTTAAATATATGTGGTTTGTATAATGCAATATTACTAAAATAAATTGACTTGAATGCTGAAGCGTAATATTTCTAGTATAAAGTAGCTCTATTTTTATGTATCTTCGCACTATATGATTAAAACTAGCAGGAATTTTCTATTACTAATAATTACTATATTTGTTATAACATTTCTTTCTTGCGGTATTCCATCCAAAGAGAATGATAAGAATTCTGATATTTCTCTCCAAATAAAGTATGATAGTAGCTATTCTAGAGTGGTTACAAATGGTAAAATACGTGTGTTAACACATAATAATTCAACGGGGTATTTTGTGTATAAAGGGCAGCCAATGGGGTTTCATTACGACCTGATGAATATTTTTGCAGAAAGAAATAACCTTGATGTTGAGTTAATATTAGTTAATGATGTGCCTACAGCATTGCGAAAAATGAAAATAGGCGAAGCGGATATTATGGCTTTTGATGTTACTCAAACTAAAGATCGGTTAGAAGATTTAATCTTTTCGCACCCTGTGGGCTATAATAAACAGGTGTTGGTTCAACGGTTTAGGTATGGTAGAAAAAAAAGTGATACATCAGAATATATAGATCGTTTTATTGATTTAAATGGGTTAGATGTTTATGTTCAGAAAGGTACTGTATTTAAAAAGCATATTGAGTATTTGGAGCAGGCGAGTGCTACCAATGTTAATATTATTGTAGATTCTGTAAACACTATGGAAGAACTTATTCAGATGGTTGCAAGTGGTGATATTGACTATACTGTATGCGACGAAAGGATTGCTAAAGTTAATAGTACATATATATATGGCCTTGATTATTCTTTAGGTATAAGCATTGATCAAAAACTCTCTTGGGCCATGCTTAAGGATGCAGATTCATTACAAAGAGTAATTAATGATTGGCTTATTCCTTTTAGTAAAACAACAAAGTTTGCAGTTATCCGTAATAAGTATTTTAAGACTAGGCATAGTAAAGTATTACGAAAAGAATATTCTCCACTTTTAGGAGGAAAACTTTCTCCTTATGATGATTATATTAAGATAAATGCAAAAATAATAGGTTGGGATTGGCGCTTATTAGCAGCTGTAATATATCAAGAGAGTCGTTTTAATCCTAATGCTGGAAGCTGGGTAGGAGCAAAGGGTTTAATGCAAATGATGCCAGCTGCTTGTGAAAAGTTTAATCTTAAAAACCCCACTAACCCTGAAGAAAGCATAAGGGCTGGCTCTGAATATTTAGCCTATATCCAAAATAAGTTTGCAAAGGATAGTACGATAAGTATTCAAGATCAAGTAAAATTCACTTTAGCATCGTATAATGTTGGTATGGGGCATGTATTTGATGCAAGACGCCTGGCAGAAAAGTACGAAAATAAAAATTCAAACTGGACCGATGGGGTGGATAAGTATATAAAACTGATGCAAAACCCTAAATACTATAATGACTCACTAGTAAGATACGGATATTGTAGAGGTAATGAGCCATATTATTATGTACGCAAAATATATTCTTATTATGAAGATTATAAAAACTTTGTAGAAGAATAAAAAAAATAGCACAAAAAAAGGTAAGAACATTGTTCTTACCTTATATATATCTTTTGGATTATGATATTACAATTTCATAGTTAAGCCAAGTCCTGCAGTTCCACCTGAATGATGTCCACCACCAAACTCAAGGTAAATACCCCATTTGTCACTCCAAAACCAACGTCCACCAATTTGTAATCCTATATCTACACCACTAGTATTCCCGTTACCCATATTATCACCACCTATCCACATGGCAAAACCAGCATTAGCACCTGCATATAAATCCCATGCAGCTGGTAAACCAATTAAGTTATCAAAATAATAATTTGCCTTTACACCTAAGTTTAAATAATCCAAATTAAGATTAGTTCCTGCAAAAGGAGAGATAGCAATGTCAGTAGCAACTGGAATATCAAAGCTAACGCCAACAATTCCAAAGTTTAACTGCTTAGTAGCTTGACCAAACATCAATGTTGTCGATGCAATAAATACAATTAATAGTAATGTTTTTTTCATGTTTTAAATTTTAAGATTTATAATATTTTCTTTTTTTATAATGCTACAAAGATATAGTATATAAGTTATTATAATAAAGTATATTACTTAATTTATACTTAATATATGTTAATTATTTTAAACACAAAATCTGTAGGCGTGTATGTATCACGTAATAAGAGCGTTACTTATATTATATTAGGTAAGTTAATCTTATCACTTTTTACATCTTCGTCGTTAATATCAAATTTTTTCAGAACCTTAATATATAACTCGTATTCTTTATTATGTATATCTCCATCAGCAATCATAACTAGATCCATCCATGCAAGGGCTCTTACTTTTTCCTTATAAGAAGATTTTTGAAGTATTTGCATAACAATTTCTAATTGTTCATCAGAGGAACCTAAATCAGAATTAATAAAACTATTAAAATCAATATCAGTGATTTTTTCGTGCTCTCGCATGAGTTTCATTGTTTTCCATTCTGGATCATTAGGGTCAAAATTCTTTTTACCATCGGCTCCTGACATTAGCCAATATAAGTATAGTAAACCTGATTTGTAATTGAGTGTTGTTGACATTAGTATTGCGATTTAGTGATTTATAAATTTAAAATGATTGTCAAATGTACAATTTTATTTTAAATAATTTAAATATTTTTTGCAAAAAATAATAAAATTGAGTAAATTTACCGCTTTAAACTAAATATTCACAGTGGACAACAGAATAAAGAAATACATTATTTGGGGAGGATTAGTAGTTGCTATATTTGTTATATTAGATATATTGCTAGTGTTTGTTGAAAAAGATTTGCCAAACTCTAATATACATTCTTTTGCTGATGCAGTTTGGTATATGGTTGTTACTATTACCTCGGTTGGTTATGGTGATATAGTGCCAGTTTCTACTGTTGGTAAAGGAATAGGGTATTTCTTTATCTTCTCAAGTCTAATTGTTTTGGGTATTTTAATAAGTAGTATGTCAACAAATATTTCTACCATGATTGAAGAAAATAGATTGGGTTATAAAGGGACTAACTTTGATAATCATATTGTTTGTATCGGATGGAATGATTTTAGTCATATGGTTGTAAATGAAGTTAATCAAGCTTCTAGAAAAGTTGCAATTGTAACTAGTAAAAAAGATAATGTGGAACTTATTCATAACCTTTATAGTAAAAAGGATATTTTTGTTCTATTCGCTGACTATGATAATCTGGATTCAATAGCAAAAACTAATCCTGATAAAGCTTCTGAGGTTTTTATTGGTTTTGAAGATGATACAGATACTTTACTGTATGTTATTAATTTTAAGAAAAAGTATCCTAAGCCAAATATTGTTGTTGCCATAAAGAATCATAAACTTAGAGAGACTTTTGTAACAGCAGGGGTTAAATATATAGTAGCACGAAACGAAATTGCTTCCAAATTAGTAGCAAGCTATATTTTTGAGCCTGATGTTGCTGATTTAAATATTGATTTACTTGGGGCCGCTGTTCATGATGATGACTTTGATAACCAACAATATATCGTAACTAAAGATAATCCTTTCCTAAATAAAAATTATGACGATGCTTTTGTGAAACTAAAATTAAAATATAATATAGTTTTACTTGGTATCAGTAAACATGATAAAAATGGTGGTAATCTGAAATTACTTGTTAATGCTCGCTCAGAAACGGTTATAGAATTAAATGATTATTTGATAATAATGGTTGCCGGTAAGAGTAAAAAACGAGTGGAAAGACTTTTTGGAGTAACAGAAGGGAAACTTTGTTGTGCAAATTAACGTTATTTATTATATATTTGCTTTTTATTACATCAATGATAAACATTAAAATTTTAGAAATGACTAAAACACTAAAAATTACTTTGTCCTTAATAGTGCTAATGACTGCAATGACGTTGTCTGCATTTGCACAAAAGTTTGTAGAGCCAGACCTTCTGATAGTTTCAGGTTTTAAAGGTGGCACTAATTACGATATGGCAATGGATATGCAAAGAATGGCACGTCCTTCTTTAGGAACTCCTTCATACCAAGATGGTGAAATGATTGTAGAAATGATAGATGGTAAACCCGTGGTTAATGAAATGGGAGATACTTCTATGGTTGCTAAGCAAACTTCAACAGGTGATACTCTTGACTTCCTAGAAGTAAGAGATTCTGAGGGTAGCTATTATAATTTCTTGAGAGTGATTAAGAATAGCACTGATTTAGCTTTCTTACAGTATGATGTGTTGTTATATGAATCTATGAAAGATTTAACTCGTACTTATAAGAAAACTGAAAATATTAGAGTGATTATGCCAATGGGAGTTGAGCAGATTCATATTGTTGCTTTAAAAAGTGATGATAAAAAAGGTATAAAAACTTATGATGATTTAAAAGGTAAAAAGGTAGCAATAGGATCATCTTTACAAGGAACTAATATTACAGCTAAGTATATCAAAGAAATTACTGGAATGAAATGGGATAACATTGAGATTCCTTACGATAAGGCTTTAAAAGCTTTATTGGCAGGAAGAATTGATGCTTTCTTTTATGTTGGAGCAGCACCTGTTTCAAACTTTACTGGTATGTCTAAACAAATGCGCGACAGAATAACTCTTATTCCATTAGCTCCTTCTAAAGGAAAAGAAGAATTAGATGCTACCTATGCGCCAACAGTTATAGCGCTAAAAGACTATCCAAAGTGGATAGATAAAGATATCCCAACATATTCTGTATACTCTTTATTGGTAACAGATATAAATGGTCAAACTGATGAAGATAAGGAAAATATTGTAAAACTTATGAGAGTTGTTCTTGACAATAAAGATGATTCTAGAAACCATGAAAATTGGAAAGTGGTATTTGATGCCGAAAAAATGAAAGCAAGTACTGATGCTATTGATTGGGACTTTTATGATCCAACAATGAATTTATTCAAATAGAGAATATCAAGAAATGAAAAAAAAAGCGAACTTTAGTTCGCTTTTTTTTGTTTTAGTAGATTAAAAAAAAGGCAATGAGATTTTTTCTCATTGCCTTTTTTTAATTAGTTTGGAGCTTATAGTACTCCTATTAGTATGCCCATTTAAGGTATATGGAACCCCAAGTAAAACCAGCTCCAAAAGTAGAAAGAATAAGGTTGTCACCTTTCTTAAGTTTGTGCTCATAGTCAGCAATACATAGCGGTAAAGTTCCAGCAGTAGTATTGCCGTACTTTTCAATGTTTATCATTACTTTCTTAGGATCAAGTCCCATACGCTTAGCTGTAGCCGAAATAATTCTCATATTTGCTTGGTGAGGTACAAGGTAAGCAATATCATCAGCAGTAAGGTTATGTTTATTCATAATCTCTACAGATACATCAGCCATTTTTGATACAGCCCATTTGAAAACTGGCTGCCCATCTTGAAATACATAATGACGACCACCATTCACTGATTCAATTGATGGAGGCTCAACTGACCCTCCAGCTTTTTGATGTAAGAATTGACGACCAACACCATCGCTTTCAAGAATCATGTCTTGAATACCTAATCCATCAAAATTAGGCTCTAGCATTACAGCTCCTGCGCCATCACCAAATATAGGTGCAACTGAGCGATCAGTATAGTCTACTATCGATGACATCTTATCAGCTCCAATTATAATCACTTTTTTATACATTCCGCTCTCAATATACCTAGCACCAGTGGCTAAAGCATATAAAAAGCCTGAACACCCTGCATTTAAGTCAAAATGAAAGGCGTTTCCAATTCCTGCTTTATCAGCTATGATATTTGCTGTTGCCGGAAAAGGGTGATCTGGAGTTACTGTTGCACAAATTACTAAATCTATATCTTCGGGTTTAGTATTTGTTTTCTCAAGAAGATTATTCACAGCTCTTACTCCCATAAAAGAGGTGCCTTCATTCTCTTCTTTTAAAATTCTTCGTTCCTTAATTCCAATACGAGTCATGATCCACTCGTCAGTTGTGTCTAAAGTCTCAGCTAATTCATGATTTGTTAATATGTACTCTGGTACATATGAACCAATACCTGTTATTGCTGCTGTAGGTTTCTGCATTTTATAGTGTGTTTAATAAAATAATCATCGTTAACTATGTTTGTAAATTTGATTTTGCAATTTTACAAAACATATGGATACGAAAAAAGCAAAGTTATTGTTTTTAATAAAACAATCTTTGCTTTTTTATCTAATTATCAACAGATAATTAACTATATCTTTTCAAGAAAGAAATCTAGAAATATAAGACTATACTGCAGCCTCTTTCTCAATTGCTACTTGACCTCTATAAGTTCCACATTCATTACATACTCTGTGGTAAAGTACTGTTGCGCCGCAGTTTGGGCAGCTTACATATGTTGGTGCAACTGCTTTATAGTGAGTTCTTCTTTTATCACGACGTGTTTTCGATATTTTTCGTTTAGGATGTGCCATAACTTATTTTATTTTTAATATTGTTTAATCTTCAAATTTAATATTCTTTAATGCTTCCCATCTTGGGTCTGCTTGCTCTTTTTTTTCGTATTCTTTTATAAGCTCTAGTTGTTCTTTTTTACAAGTACTATTACCATTTTTGTCATCAGGATGAACTTTCTTGATAGGTATTTGTAGTAATATGTTATCAATAATTAACTTACTTACGTCAATATTATAAATATCATCTCCTAAATATATGATGTCGTCATTTTGATCAACAGGAGAATTTGAATATTTAAAAATTTGATTATAAGTAATATCAATTTTGAAATCAAAAGAATCTAGACATCTATCACATACTAATTTAATTGTGCCATTAATAATAATGTCAGCTTGCATGAACCTGATTTGCTTGTCAAGAACAAAACTAACTTTAAGATTGCCACCATCAATAGTGTGAATCTGCTTATCTACAAAGAACTTATCATTTACATGAAAATTATATTCATGCTGCCCTAAACTTAGTCCCTTATGTGGTATCTGATATTCAATCAATTTATCCATAGTCTCAAATTTTGGGGCTGCAAAAGTAAACATTTATTTCGTTAATACAAGCTTTTTATTATTAATTTGAAATATATTTTTATTATTAATTATGGGCTATTAATTTTGTTCAAATGTCGTTTTATTATTTAAAATGGAATAATGATAAATAGATTGGTTATTTAGCTAGTTTCATATTTGTTACTACTCAAATACTTAAGCTTGTAATAATAGTTTATTATCTAATATTACAACTAGTTTTAACGCTTTATTATTCCCCTAATAAGTAATGTATAGTACACAACAACAGGGTATTATGACATTGTTGTATTGTGGATTTATTGTGTATTGAGAGAGTTTTTTTATTATAATAAATACGGATATTTTTAGAGCATTTTTATTAATAATAAAAAAAAGTTCATGAAAAACTAGCAAATTATAAAAAAAACAATTACTTTTACTTCGGTCAAATACGGATTATTAATTTATAGTAATATTTCTAGTGAATCTGTTTAGTTTAATGGTTGTCTGAAGGAATATTGATTATAGGTAATTGGTTATTGATTAAACTAACTTGGTAGAATTTAGTCTTTAATAAACATTGTTGTGTGATATACTGGTTGCATATACTCTAAAGATTATTACAAAGAAAATACAGATTAATAAGAGCTGCTTAGTATAAATAGCAATAAGTAGTTGTCATAAAGGAAGTATAGGGCTTCACAATGCCAAACTAATAAATTTAAAGCGTATGAAAAAGATAATAATAGTAGCAATGGATTTTTCGGAAGGGGCCATAAGTGCTCTTAACATTGCTGTAATGACTGCAAATGCTCTGCAAGCTAATATTATGATGGTTTGGGTAGATAAAAGCAAAAGTGCAGTTAATGTGTATGCCAATGCTTCAGATCCTCGATTAGAGGTTAAAAAGCGATTTGAAAGTCTTATCGATGAGTATTCTACTAAGCTTACTGGGGGTAAGTTTTTATATAAAATGCGTAATGGAAAAGTTTTTAAAGAAATAACGAACCAAGCTAAATATCATGATGCAAGTATGATTATTGCTGGAACACATGGCACCTCAGGTTTTGATGAGTTTTGGATGGGAAGTAATGCATATAAAATTGTTGCACATGCTGAATGTCCAGTTTTAACACTTAGAGATTTTGATATTGATAATAAGCCATTAAAGAGAATATTGCTTCCTATTGATAGTACCAGAGATACAAGGCAGAAGATTAATTTTTCTAGCTATATTGCAAAATCAACCGGTGCTGAATTAGTGATTTTATCAGTCTACTCTTCTAAAGTTGATACAATAAAGTCTTTGGTGGAAGATTATACAAAGCAAGCAATTAAGTATTGTGAGGGTAATGAAATTGAATACTCTGTTGATGAAATAGAAGCTGAAAATATTACCAATGCGACTATTGATTTTGCAAAAGATAACAATATCGATTTAATTGCTATTATGACTGATCAGGAATCAGCGCCTATGAATCTATTTTTAGGACCTTATGCGCAGCAAATGGTTAATCATAGCCCTATTCCTGTTCTTTCAATACGTTCAAGGAATATTTATGATTATAAATTACGATAGAATTAATTTGAAATTTACCAAAGAAATTCATCGTATTTAGCGTCTATTTATAGTATAGTAATTAACTTTAGTCTAAAAAAATATAGTTATGGAAAAAATTCTCGTTGCAATTGATTTCTCCGAATCATCAAAAAATACATTTGATCATGCTATAAGCGTTGCTTCAAAATTTAGAGCAAAGCTAGTTTTAATGTGGGTGGAAAATTCTAAATCTACTAAACACCTTGGAATAGAAAAAGGTGCGGATATTCATAGTGAAGTTAATAGCAAATTTGATGATTTGATTTCTTCCGTTGAAGATGCTACGGCTAAAGATAATATTGATACTCTTATTGTACAAGGTAATACAGTAGACAAGGTTATTGAAATGTCTAAAGAATTAGAAGTAAGTCTTATATTCGAAGGTTCTCATGGCGCACATGGCTTTAGAAAGTATATATTAGGATCTAATGCTAATAACATTATTGCAGAGGCTACTTGTCCCGTTATTACCGTTAGACATAATAGAGGAGTAAGCCGAGCATTAGAAACTATAGTTATTCCAATAGACAGCACGCTTGATACACGACAAAAAGTACCTCTTTCTGTAAAATTAGCTCGCCTTTATGGTGCAGAAATACATCTTTTAGGTTTGTTTTTTAATAATGTAGGTAATATAAAGAACCGAGTTATCAGCTATACAGAACAAGCTGAAATATATTGTAAAAAGAATGGAGTTAAGAGCGTGGTAGTTCATTATATTACAACTGATGATGGCGCACGAACTATACTTAACTACGCTAAAAAGGTAGATGCCGGACTTATTTCTGTTATGATAGATGCAGAGCTTGGTGGTTCGATGTGGAACCTACGCTCTCAAGGAAAGCAATTTGTTAATCAATCGCCAATTCCAATTCTTAGTATTGCAAATAGAGAGCTGATAAAAAGTAGACCAGGTCTATAAGTTATTAGTTATCATCCTATCTGGTATAATCCATAATGTTGAACATTAGGTAAACTATGTAATATATGTACTCAAAGTACTGTTTGTATAAGCTAGTGCGTATTTTTTTGTAATTTTGCAATCCTAATTTTTAAAAAGACTTTATGATTCGTATAGTAGTTATTTCATTTTTCTTAGTTTTGTTTTCAACTTTATTATTTGGTCAATCCTCAATTGATTCTAACTTTATATATAAAACAGCTATAGTTCCTACAGATACTGTTGGAGAAGTTGTGATTTTTCAGCAAGAAAATGTACAATCTCTTTTAGATAAAAAAATAGAGGTTAATAAAGCGAAACCTTATCAGATGGGCTATAGATTGCAAATAATGTCTGTTACAGGAGCTAATTCCAGAGATAAGGTAAATATGGAAAAAGCTAAAATCCTAATGGAACATAAGGATGTTAAAGTATATATAGTATATAATTCCCCATATTTTAAGGTTAGGCTAGGCGATTTTAGAACAAAACTTGATGCTGTACATTATTTACAGGAAATAATTAAAACTTACCCTCAAGCATTTGTTGTTAGGGATAAAGTTAATATTCCATATATTATTGAAGAAAAATTGGGCGAAAATAATTCCAATAAAATTGAATAGGTGTTTTGCAATAAATAACCATGAATGAAGTATTAGTTTTTTTTGATTTTTCCCCAACATCGTTTAATGTATTACGTTTTGCTGTTGATTTAGCAGCGAAACAGAAATTGTTTGTAACGATTGTGGTGATAAATAATACAGAAAGAAAGATAAGCCTCAAAGATAATTATATAGTTGATAATAAACTTAAGACTGATTTTAGTTATATTTTTGAAGAGTATAGTGATAAAGTGCCTTTAAATAAATTTGAGTTTAAAATTTTGAAGGATAATACTATAAAATCTACTATTACATTAATAAATGAATTGCAAGTTGACCTAGTATTAATGTCGCCAAGAACAACAAAATTATTAAGAAGATTATTTTTTGGGCGGGTTGAGCTATATATTCAAGCTAATTGCAACACTCCAGTAATTATATTCCCTTCTAATTATTTGTATAGTGGAAACGTTGATGATATTTATATTTTTATTGATGAAAATGAAGATACAAGACAAAAGTTGCCTATAGTTAGAAGTATTGCTCATAGTTTTGGGTCAAAAGTTATTATAGAATCATTTGTAAATAAAACATTAAATGACAAAGTTGAGCGGTATAAAGAACAATCAATATCATATCTAACTAAACATGGTTTACGTGTAGAGGTAGCCAGTCATGAGGCTGAATTGGAGACGCCAATAAATACTGTAGATAAAATAATTAGTGCAATAAACACTAAGGATATAGACCTAGTTATTTCTATGAAAAGTAATTTTTCAGACAAAATAATTGCTAATACGAGTTTGACGAAGAAGTTAATAGGGCAATTAAATATTCCTATTTTAAGCGTTCCAAATAGAATAATAAAGAGAAAACGTTTAGGATAGTTGAAGTTGTAGGAAAATACTTTTAAAAATGTAGGCTTATATTGTAAAAAAAATATTACCTTTGCCGCCCGAATTATGATCTGTTTCATAGTTCGAAATTATTTTTTTTAATTAATAAGAAAGGATCGTATTATTATGATTATCGTACCTATCAAAGAAGGCGAAAATATTGACAGAGCCTTAAAAAAGTTAAAGCGTAAGTTTGAAAGAACTGGTGCTGTAAAAGAATTACGTGCTCGTAAAGTTTATAAAAAACCTTCAGTGGTTAATCGTGAGAAAATGTTGAAAGCTATTTATGTTCAGCAATTGCGACAAAACCAAGAGATCTAATCTTTAGGTAAGATTAAACGTAATTTTCGAGGGCTTTTTCCGATTATAATTGTTATCTTTGTTGATGCAATTACGGAAAAAGCTTTTTTTGTGCCCTATAATTACACCTTGTTTTTAATTAATATAAAGTATTACAGTGAATAAAGAAATCCTAGATTTTATAAACTATATTCAGTTAGAACGAAGATATTCAGTACATACTGTTGATGCATATAGGAGCGATTTGGAGCAGTTTCAGATGTTTATTAGCGAAATATATAGTGATAATATCTTAAAGGCTGATTTTGCCAAAATACGTGATTGGATAGTGTATTTAAATAGGCAAGGTATTTCAAATAGTACTATTAATAGGAAGATAACTACTCTAAAATCTTTTTTCAAATTTCATTTAATAAGTCAGAATGTAGACTCAAATCCTGCTACTAAAATTAATGTTTTAAAAACAGAAAAAAAACTTCCAGTTTTTGTCGAAGAGGATAATATGGAATTCCTTCTGGATGAAGTAGAGTTTCCTGATGATTATATGGGAGTGTTTTCTAAAACAATATTGGACCTTTTTTATGGAACAGGAATTAGAGTGGAGGAATTAGTTAATATAAAGGAGAAGGATGTTGACCATGATAGGGTGCAATTGAAAGTTCTTGGAAAAAGAAATAAAGAACGCATTATTCCTATTTCTAATAATGTTTTGCTACAAATTGATAAATATATTTCATTAAAAAAGGAAGTTGTAAATAGTGCAAAATCAAGCGAATATTTATTTTTAACAAAAAATGGGGATAAAGTATATAAAAAACTTGTTTATCGTCAAGTAAACTATTATCTTAGTCTCGTCACAACAAATAGTAAAAAGAGTCCGCATGTATTACGTCATACATTCGCTACACACCTTTTAAATAAAGGGGCTGATCTAAATGCAATAAAAGAAATTTTAGGTCATGCCAGCTTATCAGCGACACAAATATATACGCACAACTCTATTGAAAAGCTTAAAAATGTGTACAAACAAGCTCATCCAAAAGCTTAGTTTTTGGGAAAAGAGATGATTTATCAGAATCTTACATATATGTGTAGGGGGATTTTTATCTTAGTTTAAAGTACTAATTTTTAGGAGTATTATTAACAATTGTTTAGGAGATCATAATTAATATTTTGATTTGCTTAAACTTAAAACTTAATATATATGAATATAAAAATTAATTCGTTGCATTTCAAAACAGACCAAAAATTAGATGATTTTATAGAGTCTAAAGTTGGGAAATTATATAATTTATTTGATAATATAACCTCTAGTGAAGTAAACCTAAAAGTGGATAAGGATAAGTCGCATGAGAATAAGATAGCAGAAATACGTTTGGATGTGCCTGGCGCAGATATTTATGCTAAAAAGGTGGCTAAAACTTTTGAAGAGTCTACAGATTTAGCTGTAGAAGCCCTCCGTAAACAACTAATAAGGCATAAAGAAAGGTTAAAAAATTAGTTTAAAGTATTGTGACTCAATGTTGTGAATTTAGTTGTGTAAATATTTGTGTTTTTTTTAAAAAATTGTTTGGCGCTTAAAAAAACTTGTGTACATTTGCAGTCCTTTACAACAAGGCCTATACAATGTTCATTTAGGTGTTGTAATACTTGAGAAGCCGATGTAGCTCAGATGGCCAGAGCAGCTGATTTGTAATCAGCCGGTCGGCGGTTCGAATCCGTTCATCGGCTCAAGTTTTTTTCACTAAAAGAGTGAAAAATTATTATCGGGGAGATACCGAAGTGGCCAACCGGGGCAGACTGTAAATCTGTTGTCTTAGACTTCGGAGGTTCGAATCCTCCTCTCCCCACTTTCATACTTAAAGGTTTATGTTATAAGCCTTTTTTTATGATTTATTGTTTTTAACTCTGAAAAGCGGGAGTAGCTCATTTGGTAGAGCGACAGCCTTCCAAGCTGTAGGTGGCCGGTTCGAGCCCGGTTTCCCGCTCTTTTAAAAGCTATTGTAGCTCAGGGGTAGAGCACTTCCTTGGTAAGGAAGAGGTCGCGAGTTCAATTCTCGCCAATAGCTCTAAATTATTAATGAATAAGATTTTTTTATTTAACTTAAATATATATAAAGATGGCTAAAGAACATTTTGACCGGTCGAAACCACACGTTAACATCGGTACTATTGGTCACGTTGATCACGGTAAGACAACTTTGACTGCTGCTATTACTACTTGTTTAGCAGCAAAAGGTTTATCAGAAGTGAAGGATTTCTCTTCAATTGATAACGCTCCAGAGGAAAAAGAAAGAGGTATTACTATTAATACCGCTCACGTAGAGTATACTACAGAGAATCGTCACTACGCTCACGTTGACTGTCCAGGTCACGCGGATTATGTGAAGAACATGGTTACAGGTGCTGCTCAGATGGACGGTGCTATACTAGTAGTTGCTGCAACTGATGGCCCTATGCCTCAGACTCGCGAGCATATCCTTTTAGGACGTCAGGTTGGTATTCCTCGTCTTGTTGTATTCATGAATAAAGTGGATATGGTAGATGACGAAGAACTACTTGAACTAGTAGAAATGGAAATTCGTGAATTATTAGATTTCTATGAGTATGATGGTGATAACACACCAATTATTCAAGGTTCTGCTCTTGGTGGTTTAAATAATGAGCCAGCATGGACAGAGAAGATTTATGAATTGATGGACGCAGTGGATACTTGGATTGAGCTTCCAGAGCGTGATGTTGAGAAAGATTTCTTAATGCCTGTTGAGGATATATTCACTATTACTGGTCGTGGTACTGTTGCTACTGGTAGAATTGAAACTGGTATTATTAATTCAGGTGACGCCGTAGATATTATTGGCATGGGTGCTGAGAAGTTAACTTCTACAGTTACTGGTGTTGAGATGTTCCGTA
>JAGLDA010000011.1 GCA_023145955.1 Bacteroidales bacterium | reverse complement strand
TTTGAAGAAAAATTAAGCTATATAAAATATCTAGGAATAGCTCTAGTTATAATAGGTCTATATATTGCTGAGGGGAAAATTGAAAGTAAAAAAGATTAACTTAAAGAACCACATAAGTCTCCTATAGAAGCTTAATTAATAATTAAACATTAACAATTAGTAATTACCCTCCTACTTAACTCTATTAATTCTCATTGCCTTAAGTAGCCATTTAGAAAGCGGTTTATGAGGGTCTCTTTTTTCAAGGTTTACTCCTAAGCCAATAGCTTTTATTATTGGGAGCTTAAATGTTTCTACAAATTCGATTGGAGTGCCATCTGGATCAGAAACATAAGCAAAGTGACCAGCAGCAGCGCCCATATCAAAAGAGTCATTAGAATCTACAGTAAATTCAAATCCCTGCTCTGAGCAATCTTTTTTCACACTAGCCATATTGTGCACATCAAAGCAAAGGTGAATAAAGCCAAGGTCTCCCCATATTCTATTTTCATAAATATTACGTACTGGAGCATCTATAACCTGAACTAACTCCAATTCCGACGGTCCTAATAGAGGAGCAAATCCACCTGTGGCTTTTACTGCAGGGCGCAATAATACACGACGAGCCTTTTGTGCTCCACCGGGAATACCAGCAAAATCATTAAATGTATCAGTTTTATCATATACCACAACTGAATAACCCAAAGCATCAGAATATAATTTCATAGCCTTATCAATATCACTTACTCCGATAATAGCACCAAGCACTCCACCGGTAACAGATTTTGTTTTATCAAAAATATAATCGTTTTCTATTATTTGAAAAATATTATTGAATGGATCCCTAATAAAGAAATGTTTTTTACCCTCAGGATCGGTAGCAATATCTGTCAATAAATCCAAGTTTTGAGATTTCATGGTATCAAAAGCAAGGTTAATATTTTTGGTTTTTTGCTTGCCAATAAATATTCCCAAATCACCTAACTGAATTTCAAATTTAGGTTTTGCGGGAGTTTTACCTGTATGTTGCCATATTTCAAACCCTCCACCAGACTGTAAATTTATAGCCAAAACCGCATGCCTTGGGCGAGGTTCGCCTTCGGTATAATACTTCATTAGCTCAGCTACAGCAGCCTCTTCAAAAGCTTTAATGTCCATACCAAAATATTTGCGATACCAAGCCCACGCCTGCTGCACATTTTCTACTCCCACTCCTATTTGTTGAATACCGTAAATTATCTTATTATCCATTTTTTTGCTTTTAATTATATAATACAAATGTATATAAAATTAAAGGTGTATTACTTACAATTATTATTCGTGCTAAATGATGTTTTTATAACTATTTTTGCTTAGCGTAAACCTTAATGCAGACAATTATGTATAAATTCCTGTTTAGTATTTCTATAGTCTTTGTTATCACTTTTGCTGGCTGTAATAATAAAGCGGATCTTTATAAGTATGAAAACGGTGGCGTGGTTATCACCTTCGACGACCACTATGTACAGAAATGGCTCATGGCAGATTCCGCTTTACAAAAATATAACTGGAAAGCCAGCTTTTGTCTTACACTGCACAATAGATTAACCGATGATCAAATACAGGGTTTAAAATATTTAGAATTGCAAGGCCATGAAATAGCCGGACATGGATTGCAACATCTAAATGCTATTGAATATATTAAAACAAATAGTATTGATAACTACCTACAATCAGAGGTTGATCCAATGATTGAATTAATGAATAAGTCCTTTCATAACGTAACGTCTTTTGCTTATCCTAATGGAAGCAGAAATAAAGATCTTGATAATAAATTGTTTACTAGGTTTAAAATATTACGTAGTACAACAAACAATTCGAATCCGCCCGAGGAGCAAGATTGCTTTTTTACCGGTTCGCACCTAGTTATGGCCTGGGGAATTGACCAAAGTTACGAGCATTATAGCAAAGAGCTTCTAATACAACTATTGAATTATACCCACGAGAATAATTTAATACTAATATTATACGCACATAGACCAACAAAAGAAATTTCCATAAAATATCAAGTAGAAATATCTACATTAGAGTATATTTGCAACTTTGTAGAAGAAAATAATATGAAATTCTTACGCCTGAAAGACTTGGGTAATTTATAAAACTAATAAATAATTATGCAAATAAAAAGTATAGGAGTATTCTGTGGTTCAAGTATAGGGGCAAAACCTATTTATTCTCAAAAAGCTCGTGAGCTCGGAGAGTTAATGGCTAGTAAGAATATAGATTTGATATATGGCGGAGGAGATGTGGGACTTATGGGTGTTATTGCTGATGCTGTACTAAATAAAAAGGGAAATGCTATTGGTGTTATTCCTACTGCCCTATTAGAAAAAGAGGTTGGACATTCTGCTTTAACAAAAATGCATATTACTGATAATATGAGCGACCGTAAAAACCTGATTAGCGATTTATCAGATGCATTTATTGCTATGCCAGGAGGTTTTGGTACTTTAGATGAGGTGATGGAAGTTCTTACATATTTTCAGCTAGGGATTTCCGAAAAACCTGTAGGGTTTCTAAATATCGATGGGTTTTATGATCCTGTAATAACGCTTTTTGATCAAATATTGAAAGAAAAATTTATGAAAACAGAACATAGGAATAACGTAATATTTGAATCCGACCCAGCAACTTTATTAAAAGCAATTAAAGAGTTTGAACCACATATTGTAGACTCTAAATGGATTGATGATTTAAAAAACAAACAGACGTATTAACCATAATTAAGCAATATGATAATAATAGGAATAACAGGAACTTTGGGAGCAGGAAAAGGTACAATTGTTGAATTATTGAAAAATGAATATGGCTATAAGCACTATTCTGTGCGCGATTATTTAGTAGACGAAATAAAAAAACGCAATTTGGATGTAAATAGAGATTCTATGACAAGTGTTGCCAATGAGTTACGAAGCAATAATTCTCCTTCCTTTATTACAGATGAGCTTTATAATAAGGCAATTAAAAACAATGAGAATTGTATAATTGAAAGCATAAGAACCCCTGGTGAAATAGACTCCTTGCACAATAAAGGGTCTTTTTATCTTTTTGCTGTAGATGCCGATAGTAAAATACGCTATAATAGAATTCAAATTCGTAAATCAAGCACTGATAATATTGATTATCATACTTTTATCGCCAACGAAAAGCGTGAAATGAATACCGATGATCCCAACAAACAAAATTTAGCAAAATGTATTTCCTTGGCAGATTTTGTTTTCAATAATAATGGTGATATTAATAAACTAAACGTATCTGTGCGAGAGGTTATTTCTAAAATAAACAACTAATACCAAATATGAATCGAGCCTGCTATTATAAATTGTTTCTATTTATAAATCAGACGATTTGCATCATAAATGATATAATATAAAAAAGCAACATGACAAAAGAAGAAAAAAAGCACATCCGTCCTTCATGGGATGAGTATTTTATAGAATTGGCTGATACCGTATCTCACCGCGCTACTTGCGATAGGGGAAGAAGTGGCTGTGTGATAACTAAAGAAAAGCAAATACTTGTAACGGGTTATGTTGGCTCTCCAAAAGGCTTGGCCCATTGTGATGATGTTGGCCATTTATTTAAAAAAGTAATTCACGAGGATGGCCACATTACACAACACTGCGTTCGTACTGTACATGCTGAGCAAAATGCAATTACCCAGGCTGCGCGCCGAGGAATAGCTTTAGATGGCTCTACATTATATTGCAGAATGACGCCTTGTCGCACTTGCGCTATGCTTATTATTAATTGTGGAATTGAGCGCGTTGTTTGTGAGAAAAAATATCATTCTGGTGAAGAATCAGAAGCTATGTTTAAAGAAGTTGGTATTGATCTTAAATATATTAGCGAAGAGGTACAACAATATAAAGGGCAAACTATTGATAATGTAGATGTGTTTAAAGATAGGGATTAGCAAATTTATTTGCCGACCAGCATTTTTACACCTACCAAAATAATAAATACTGCAAATCCTTTTTTTACGATATTTTGAGGAATTGTAAGTGCCATTTTGGAGCCAATATAACCACCTATAAAGAAAAATAAAGCAAGGATAATAGCGTATTTCCAATTTATATAACCCTCTTTATAGTAATTTACCGCAGCCAAGAAACCTATTGGTGGAATCATAAGAGCGAGAGAGGTGCCTTGTGCTTCAAATTGTGTCATTCCCAAAAAGAATATTAAAGCGGGGATAATAATTACGCCACCACCAACTCCAGCAAACCCACTAAGAATGCCTGCTAATAAGCCTATTATCATCAAAATTAATATGGTAGTAAAAGTCATTTTCATTATAAATTATATGAGATTAGAAATCCAAACTTAGGGAGAAATTAAACATTGGTTTTTTTGCAGGAATTCCATTTACAACCCCCCAGGCCCAATCGGCACGCACGTAATAGCCAAATAATGTACTTCGCAACCCAAATCCATAACTGCCAACTATAGGGTCGTCTTGGTTAATAATGGTAATTTCCACAGGGTTTTGATAAATACTCTTTCTGAAAAGTGCATTCTTATCTGAAAATGGATTTGGTCCAGTCCAAGCAGTGCCAACATCAGCAAAGCCTATGATCATAAAATCATTCCAAAAAGCAGATTTTACTGGCTTGGGGCTAAAGTACTTTATAGGTGGAAGCCTTAGCTCGGAATTTATAAGAAAAAAGTTGTTGCCATTTCTTATATTCTGTCTGAAACCTCTCATATTAGTGGCTAGTGTTTGGTATATAAAATCTTGCTCACTATCTACCTGTATATTATCATTAAACTCTGCAAAAAGCCAATTATCTACACCTCCCATATAATAAATTAGGCGCTGCTCACCAAAGGAGGAACTTCCTGCAATTCTATTGGCCCAAACAAAAGTTTTATGAATTTGAATATATTTCCTAAAATCAAAACCAACAACAAATAAATTGTTTTGTAGGTTCTCCATGGGTTGATAATATTCTCCAAATAATTTGTATCGTGAGCCAAACAGAATATTAGAACCACCATTTCGAGTATTATCAAAAACATACTCTCCTCTAAGAATTGCATTATTGGTCATTACATCTACTGCGGCTAACGATTTTGCTGTACCAAAAGCTTTCGTCACAGCATTATCATTACGCATTCCTAAAGTAACCCTAAATCCTTTCACATTGTTTATGGGAATACCCACCTTTACAAAGACCTCATGAATTTGGTGCAATACCAATTCTCCTCTTGCGCCATAACTTTCTATAATATTCCTATGAAAAGTATAGTCTTTATCAATTCTGTTTTTATAGTCAGAAAACGTTAGGAAATATTCATTATTTTTCAAATTAGGCTTAATATTTACACCTCCCACAAGCCTATAGTCTTCAAATAAATCCATAATTCCCAGCTTTATTAATGCTGAAAAATTATTGGTAATATAAATAGGTGTACGAGGGTTGGTAAACGGCTGATAACCATAGTTTAAGTAATTGAAATTAACCTGCGATACCACTTGAGAAACATCATAACTAACATTATAAGGGCGAGAATTATACGCCGCTCTAATTGCATCAGCAGGGCCTCTTTCCCTTGCGCTTTTAAGTGCTATTTGCGATGAATTATCCTTTTGTGCACCACCGTTAAAATTATAATTATTTATATCAACACTCTTGGACTTTGGGTTCTTCATTTGCCCAATAGTAACAATTCCAAATCGCTTCTTTTTCTTTGGCTTTAATTTTTTTACGGCTTTTTGTACGTTATGAGAAGTATCTCCCTCGGCAATTTTTAAAAGTAGTTCACTCTTTAGCCTCTCTCTTTCTTTTATGCGCTTTAGCTTTATGGTTTCTTCCGTCATATAAGTAGTAGATGCCAGCTTCATTCTGCTGTAATCTTCTAAATCAGGAATTTCATTAACAAATATTTTAGTATGACCATCTACCTCCACAACCTCAGTATATTTTCCTGAATAGGTGCTATACTCCTGCTCCAAAATGTTAGAATTATAATTTGTGGTGGCAAAATACTTAGTATAATAACGATAGTGAGTAGCTGTATCAATAAAACTTATTGTGCTATCAAAGCGCCCAATATATCTATTATAAATCCCATTTTCATCGCTAAGCCATGCAAAGGTATTATATGCTATGGGCATGACATACTTTTCGTCGCTCAGTGGGGTGTTTGTAATTCTATGAAGAACATTAGATTCGGATTGTAGGTTATAAAAAAACAAATCGCTATATTTTTGTCCCCTAATAGTATCCTCTGCAATTCTATGAACACGCTGTTTTATAACCCTCAAGGTATCATCTATTCTATTGGAACTCCAGACTAAAGCGTTGCTATTATTAACAAATCGTGGGTAGGTATCGTCAAACGCATCTTGAGTAATGCGCTTATAAGAATTACCAGCAACACTTACAATATATATATCACTCTGTCCATTCTTTACTGCTGATACAGCAAGTTTATTGCCTCTTTTATTATATGAAAAAGATTGAACTCTATCGAAATGACCTAAAACCTTTTTTCTACTTTTCTTATTATCGTAATCGTAAGTAACAAAGAAATTATCCTTTTTCTTTTCGTATATTATTCCCAAATAATTGCCCTGAGGCGACCATGATAATAATGGATAATGGTAGTCAACTTTTTCGTCAAGCTTATAGCCATACTTCATTATTTTACGCTTTTTACCACTCTCTATATCCTGAATAATCACCCTTACCTTACCACTCTCATTACTCACATATGCCATTAAATCACCATCGGCATTTATGCAGGAATTATTATATTTTATTTTTTCTTTATTGCGTTTTAAAAATGAGTTTTGTGGTTCCGTAAATTTCTCATTATCGTGCTTATATCTTCTTTCGTAAAAACTAAACCATTCTGCAAATATTTCCTCATAGCTTAATCCTAAAACATATAGAAAACCATTTTCAATATTACGATTTACTTTAGCCATATATAACACGTCAGCAACGGTTTTAGAACCATACTTAAGATCAATATATTTCCATAACGAATGGCCAACCGTAAGCTGCTCTTCATTAGTTAGTCTATCAAATTTTTTAAATGATTTTGTTTTAATTCCTTCACGCATTTTTCCATCAAGCTCCGTATTCCATCCATCTGCCAAGTATGAAACTAAACCATCGGTATACCATGAGGGAAAAGCCAGAAGAATAGAGCTTTTTATTCGTGCTCCCGCGCTTCCTCCATATAATAATTCATTGAGATATACCTTTGCTATTCCCTTTTTAATCTGTATTTCGAAATCGCGATGATTGCCATTAAAGAAAACAAATACTTTGTTATTAATTACATGTGTAACCCCCCCAACATTATACTGCTCGCCAGTAATTAATCCTATATTCGTTTCTTTGAGATCCGATAAATCCTTGAAAATTACAAATCTTATTTTATTGTCGGGCTTAAAGTCTAGTCTATTGCTAATATTAACCATCTGTTTATCAGCGTATGCCGAGGCGTAAATTGCCAACGAATGACTCTCTTTATAATAATATGTATCAAAATTATTGAAGCGATAGTAGCTCCACCTTTTATCATTTGTATATTGTATTCTATTTTTACCAAATTCCATCTGAGAACCTGTATAAAATTGTGCCCTTACTGGTTTAATTGCAGCAATAAAAATTAGAACTAATGTAATTCTAATCAATTTATTAAACATACAAATACAACAAAATTTCATAAAAAAAACTATAGTAAAAATATAATTTCAGAACGAACAAAGTTAATTATTATTTTTGCAAGATATTAAGAAAATATTTTTTTCTCATTATATTAAAACCTGTTAATAATATTACTACGTAATGCCTTGTATTAGTAGTGGTTATAAAAACAAACCTATTTGTTTTTATAATAGTTCTGGTTTTGTTAATGGTGGAAAAAAGTATAATTACAAATCTTATTTACAAAAGATGACAATAAAGACATTTGTTTTTAATCCCTTTCAACTAAACACCTTTGTGGTTTATGATGAAACTAAAGCAGCAATAATAATTGATGCGGGAAATAGTACCACTGAGGAAAATAATGAATTATTCAATTTCATTGCTCAAGAGCAGCTAAGTATCGAAGGTTTATATTATACTCATGCGCATGTAGATCATATTATTGGCAACAATGATATATTAAAAAAATACAATATTGAGGCTTATGCTGGTGTAGATAGCGATGTGTTTTTTGAAAATGCGGAAGGGCACGCTAAATCATTGGGCTTCTCTTTTAATAAATTAATTACTCCATTAATAACTATTAAAGATAATGATGAGGTAAAATTTGGAAATAGTAGCTTAAGAGCTATTTCTACCCCAGGACATGCTGATGGTAGTATATGCTTTTATTCCGAAAAGGATCAGTTTATAATTGCCGGCGATGTTCTTTTTAGAGATAGTATTGGAAGAACAGATTTGCCTACTGGCAATTTTGACCTATTGGCTCGTAGTATTATAGATAAATTATATGTGCTTCCTGTAGGAGTTAAAGTTTATCCGGGTCATGGCCCTACTACCACAATTGGATACGAAAAAAGTAATAATCCCTTTGTAAGCGAATCAGAGCATTTATAATTATCAAAAGCATTAAAAAAAACTATATTTAAAGTATAAACACTATGTTATTAGTACCATTCATTAAAGAGAATAAAGATAAAGTTGTTAAATTATTAAAGATTAAAAATTTCCATAATACGGATGTATTAAATCAAATAATAGATACTGACGAAGCTAGAAAAAACACTCAAAAGAAGCTTGACGAAACCCTCACTAAGAGTAAGTCTATAGCTAAAGAAATTGGTGGTCTTTTTAAAAGCGGGAAAATTGATGAGGCAAATATTAAAAAGAAAGAAACTGGTGTTCTTAAAGATTTATCTAAAACTCTATCTGAAGAGTTGCAATCTCTTAAAGATGAGGTTACTGGGCTATTATTAAAAATTCCTAATATTCCCCATCATAGCGTTGCGGCTGGCAATTCAGAAAGTGATAATGAAATTATTAAAACTGTTGGTGAAATTCCAAAGTTATATAGTGGCGCAAAACCACATTGGGATCTAACTGACAAATACGATATTATTGATTTTGAACTAGGAAATAAAATTACTGGGGCAGGTTTCCCTGTATATAAAGGTAAGGGGGCTCGTTTGCAGCGTGCTCTTATTAATTTCTTTTTAGACGAGGCCACAGCACAAGGATTTAGAGAAGTGCAGCCTCCATTATTAGTAAATTCTGATTCTGGTTATGGTACTGGTCAGTTGCCTGATAAAGATGGACAGATGTATCATGTGGGAATTGATGATTTATACTTAATTCCAACATCAGAAGTTCCTATTACAAATATTTACCGCGATACAATAGTAAACGCTAAAGATTTTCCTATCAAAAATACTGCATATTCTCAGTGTTTCCGCCGCGAAGCTGGTTCTTATGGAAAAGATGTACGTGGATTAAATCGCTTACATCAATTTGATAAAGTAGAAATTGTAGTTATTGAGCACCCTGAAAAATCTTACGAAAGACTAGAGGAAATGAGTGAGTATGTACAGTCTCTTCTAAAGAAATTGGAATTACCATATCGCTTATTACGCCTTTGTGGTGGCGATACTAGCTTTACCGCAGCACTTACATACGATATGGAAGTTTATTCTGCGGCCCAAGAACGCTGGTTGGAAGTTAGCTCTGTTTCTAATTTCGAAAACTTTCAAGCAAATCGTTTGAAACTACGTTTTAAAGATGAAAATGGTAAAACACAGCTAGCTCATACTCTTAATGGAAGCGCATTGGCTCTACCTAGAATTGTTGCTGCTATATTGGAAAATAACCAAACTCCTGAAGGAATTAAAATTCCTAAAGCTTTGATTCCTTATACTGGGTTTGATATAATAAACTAATAATACCAAATTAACACCAAAACACGCCATATAAATTGTTTCTATTTCCCTATTATTGCGTTAAAAATTATTTCCATAGCTACGGCTATTCAAATAATTTTAGTCTTCTAATAGGAAAATATATTCCAATTTATTTATATCGTATTTTGATATCAAATTGGTATAATACTCCAAATAAAGCCCTGGTTTTGCGAGCAAAGCGAAGCAATCTTGGGCTTTATTTTTTTTGATGGTAGCTAATATTAATAGCTTCTTCAATATCTAACTTTATTAATTCCCAATATTTATTCTTCATACAAATTGGGTCGAAATCATAATCAGCTTCTTTAAAATCGACTAGCTTGTTAATTATTTCCTCAGAAGTATAACCATAAGGATACCTTTTCTGGTAAAACCCTAACATTTCCACCCAAGAAAACCGCTCCATAAGTTCATGCAAATCCCAAAAATCTTTTTTTCTTCCATTATTACCAACCACCTCAAGTTTCATAGCAGCAATTTCTTCTAGCTGAGACAAGCGAATTCCTTTATACTTAATAATTGGGAATGCAAACTTATCTGTATAGAATAAATCTACTTTTATTAAATCATCTTTATTATTTCCAATATAGTAGGATTTGCCCATGCTGTTATTCCATCCATAAGCCATTTCTACATATTTAAAAGAAGCTTGAAATAACTGATCTATTTTTTTGAAATCTACTGAACCATATTCTTCGTCAGTAAACAAATCAATATCAACAGATGTCCTATGTCCCAATAATAAGCTTAATGAGGTGCCTCCTACTAAACGAAAATATTTAAGCTCTTCAAAAGTCATTAATTTATTAAGTACTTCCCAAAGCAAATCAGAAACAGTGGTTTTATAAATCTTCATAAATTAAACACCTATATATTTATTAACATTGGATTTAAATGAGGGTAAAAAGTTATTTGAAATATTTTCTAACTCTTTATTAACTGTATGTTTTCCATAGAACTTAAGAATTTCTCCTATTTCATTTTCATTACCTCTCTCAAAAACCCTTTTTATTATGGCTCTTTTGCTTTTTATCCAATCAATTTTATTAAAATCGGTATCCCAAAATAGCGCTTTTCTGATAGTTTTTAAATCTGGTGTTTGGGGCTGTGATAATTTGTCCTGAACTATTTTTACATCGTAGCTTGCTTGAAGTAGCATAAAATAATCATTATCTATTCCTAATTTAGTTCCTAATTTCACAGATAAATTAGGGTTAATGCTTCTTTTCTCATTCAAAACAGCACTAATAGTCTGAGCGTGCTCATTTATTAAAGCCGCAAACTCTTTGTTTTTTAATCCTAATCCCTTTATTTCTCTTCTAAGTATTGCTCCGGGATGAATGCCTTTTACTTTTGATATCTCTGGTATCATAATCATATATTTATACGGCAAAGATAGTCAAATTGACAAAAATAAACAAATATGTTTATTTTGTGGTTTTTTATACTAACTCAAATAGTCTTTTGGTGTCAATTACTTGGGCAAATTCATTATTCAGGTTGGCTAAGGTTATTTGATGAATAAGTTCTGAATCAAATCGCTGTCCATTAATTCCAATTCGGTCAAAAGTAGCGGTAGCATCAGATATTAATAAAGCATCAAATCCGTAATTTCCAGCCATCCTTGTTGTTGTAGAAACGCAGTGATTTGTTGTCAGCCCAATAATTACTAATTTATTTATTCCTCGTCTATCAAGCCTTTCTTTTAAATCCGTTCCTATAAAAGCACTGTTTACATCTTTTGTGATAATGGGCTCTCCTTCAATCGGCTTTACTTCATCCTTTATTTCAAATCCAGGATGTGATTTATGTAATCTTGAAATTGGATTTTTAGAACTGTGAACAATGTGAAAAACAGGAAGATTTAATTCTCTCCATTTCTTTAATATTTTGCTTGATTTCTCTTCAGCGTCTTTATTATTTCTGTTTCCTCCCCAATATTCTTCTTCATCAAAACCTTTTTGAATATCTATCAAAATTAAGGCTGTATTTTGCTCTTTTAAACTCATTTGTTTTGTTGTTTTTAAATCACCTTTATTACCACGTTCCTTTTTCCCATAAATCCAAAAATGCAGCTGCCGATAATCCCAAAAAATCTACTAAAAAATGAGCAAATATTGCCCACCGTAGGCTTTTAGTCTTTTTATATACAAAACCCCAAACAATTCCCATCAATAAGGTTGAGACTATAATTTCAAAACCGCTATTTAGCTCAGAATTTATTCCAAATGCTGCATGGTTTATTGCAAATAAAAAGCTACTGTATAAAACAGATATCCAATTCGACCAGTTTTTTGTATAATCCAATAGTAGCCCTCGCCAATAAAATTCCTCAATCCATGGGTTAATTATGGCTAGAATAATCCAGGGCAACCAAATAACCCATTCTGACAAGGTATCGGAATGAAATATGAAGAGTGGTAAGGGAATAAGCCCTATTAAAATAGCCATAAACATCCACCAAATTCTCCCCTTTGGTTTTTTGAGCCATGTTTTTATAGATTCAGCTCCCCCAAATTTTAGAATAAAGAAAAGCCACAGAATCCAACCGATAGAAACCATTGGTATAAAAGCCCATTTTCCAATTAATTGCCCAAAAATATAGGCAACTAAAAAGTTTACTCCTATAATAAGAAAAGGTGATAAAACTACTATTCGTTTGTTGGTCATTGGTTTTTTAAAAATTCTTAAATTATATATTCCTTCCTAAATATAACAGTTTCATAATCACAGTTCGTCAAATTCTTTTGCATATTTAACCATTCCACTAACGTTTTTAAGTCCATTATTTACTAGCTCAATCCCCATAAACACATTAGCAGGAACATCATAAGGCGAAGTGATTTCCCATTTAGTTGTTGGCTCAAATCCAAATTTAGGATAAT
>JAGLDA010000109.1 GCA_023145955.1 Bacteroidales bacterium | reverse complement strand
CTTCTGATGAGCAAATTAATTCTGAAGAGCAAATAACTTCTGAAGATATTATTTCTGAATAAGAAATTATAAATATAGAAAAAAGGCACCTTTAGGTGCCTTTTTTGGTTATATTTGATTTTGCTAGGTGATGAATTATTTCATTAATTTAGCGCCTCAAATAGTAGTATAAATTTATTAAAGATATATATAATGGATAATAAGAATAAAAATAAACAAGGTGAGATAAATATAGAACTTCCTGAAGATGTTGCTGAAGGAACTTATTCTAATCTTGCAATTATTACTCACTCTCATTCAGAGTTTATTATAGACTTTATTAGAATGATGCCTGGTGTGCCTAAAGCAAAAGTGAAAGAAAGAATAATCCTTACACCTCAACATGCCAAAAGACTCATGAGAGCTCTTATTGATAATATTAAGAAATACGAAAGCCTTCACGGTGAAATTAAAGATATTGATGACGGAATAGGTTTACCTATGAATATTGGTGGCCCTACAGCTCAAGCATAATATTTTAAAAAGTGATGTATTTTTAATTGGTTATATTGTTTTCAATATAATATACAGACTCGTTATGGAACTAAAAAGGTAACTAACAATTTTAAAATGTTAGTAGTGATCTGGTCTTTTTTGGTGTATATATTTGAAGTAATATTAATTGTAAACCAATAGATTATATAAGTAACACAGTATTAAAGGATTAATTAGGAACTAAATAAAGTAAAATATTTAAAAAAATCTATTGAAAGCAGGAAAAATATTATTACTTTTGCAGTCCTAAATTTAGTACGAATTAATAATATCTGGATTGAGAAATCATGACAGACACAAAATAAGTAATTATGAAAAGAACATTTCAACCATCGAATAGAAAAAGAAAGAACAAGCACGGATTTCGTTCAAGAATGGCAACGGCTAATGGTCGTAAGGTCATAAATCGTCGTCGTGCTAAAGGTCGTAAGAAAATCACTGTTTCTGACGAGCGTCATAGCAAGTAATCTTCATCTTTTTTCTTGATAAAAAAAATTGAGCATCGCCCTATGGGTTGATGCTTTTTTTGTTCACAAATATTATATAGATATATTTCACATCTTTTTTCTATATACTATCTTTGTGATCTACTAATAAAATTAGGATATCTTAGTAATGACTAAAAAAGGTTTTATAGAAATAAAAGGAGCAAGGGTTCATAATCTCAATAATGTAAGTGTTAATATCCCTCGCAATAAGCTTATTGTAATTACAGGGCTTTCGGGTTCCGGTAAATCATCTTTAGCTTTTGATACTCTTTATGCTGAAGGGCAGAGGCGCTATGTTGAGAGTTTAAGCTCTTATGCGCGCCAGTTTATGGGTAAAATGAGTAAGCCTGAAGTTGATAAAATAACAGGTATTTCTCCTGCTATTGCTATTGAGCAAAAAGTGAACACCAAAAATCCTAGATCCACTGTAGGTACTTCTACCGAAATTTATGAATATATAAAACTTCTTTTTGCCCGTATAGGTATAACGTATTCTCCAAAATCAGGAAAAATAGTTAAACGTCATCATGAGAGTGATGTATTGAAATATATAAAATTATTTTCAGAAATGACTAAATTTATTATTGCCTTTCCGTTAAAGCAATACGAAGATAGAACTTTATCCATACAGTTAAATTTGTATATGCAACAAGGGTACTCGAGAGTGTATTCTGATGGTAAGATTAGTCTTATTCAAGATAAACTCGATAGTGAAAGTATAGATGATGATAAAGTTACAAGTTGCTATATCGTTGTTGATAGGCTTGCATCAAAGGAAAATGATGCTGACGATGCACGTATTGCTGATTCTACTCAAACAGCTTTTTATGAAGGTCATGGTGAGTGCTATATTTTTTCGTTGGATACTGAAAATTGGAAGAAAAAGTATTTTTCCAATAAATTTGAGTTAGATGGTGAAGTTTTTGAGGAACCGAGCACTGATTTCTTTAGTTTTAATAATCCTTATGGAGCTTGTAAGAGGTGCGAAGGCCATGGTAATATTATTGGTGTAGATGAAGATTTAGTAATTCCTAATAAGAAATTGTCAGTATACGAAGGAGCTATTGCTTGCTGGAAAGGTGAGAAAATGGGTCTATGGTTAGATAAACTTATTATGAATGCCGATAAATTTAGTTTTCCAATTCATAGACCAATTCATAAACTATCGGAAAAAGAATATATGCTCCTATGGTCTGGAAATAAGTATTTTGATGGACTTGATTACTTCTTTATTGACCTTGAACAAAATAGCTATAAAATTCAGTTTAGGGTTATGTTGTCACGATATAGAGGACGTACTATTTGCCCAGATTGTAGAGGAACACGTGTTAGGAAAGAAACCAATTATGTAAAAGTAGATGGAAAGAATATAGTTGATATAGTACTAATGCCTGTGAGTGAGACTCTAGACTTTTTTAAGAAAATAAAGCTAGATAAAAGTGATACGAAGATAAGTGATAGACTAATAATTGAAATAAAAAACAGACTTCAAGTATTATGTGATGTAGGACTACCATACCTTACTTTAAACAGAAAATCGGCTACTCTTTCAGGTGGAGAATCACAAAGAATAAATTTGGCAACAAGCCTAGGAAGTAGTCTAGTTGGTTCACTTTATATTCTTGATGAACCAAGCATTGGTTTGCACCCTCGTGATAACCAAAGGTTAATAACGGTGCTAAAGCGACTTCGTGATGTTGGCAATACAGTAATTGTAGTGGAGCATGATGAAGAGATAATGCGTGCTGCAGATTATATTATTGATATTGGCCCCGAAGCTGGTCGAAATGGAGGAGAGGTAGTATATGAAGGTGACTTTAATACAATGTTGTCAAAAGCAAATACACTTACGGCAAAATATCTTCGAGGAGATTTGCTTATACCAATTCCTAAGATGCGCCGTAAGTGGAATCAATATATTGAGGTAACAAATGCTACTGAAAATAATTTAAAAGATATTTCCGTTAAATTTCCATTGAACACTATGACTTTGGTTACTGGTGTTAGTGGTTCCGGCAAAACTACCCTTGTAAGAGGAGTATTGTACCCTGCACTGAAAAAGATTATTGGAGACCATGCTGATAGAACTGGTAACTTTGGTGAAATAAAAGGTGATTATAGCAGGATTACAGGAATAGAGCTTATTGACCAGAATCCCATAGGGCGATCTTCGCGTTCCAATCCAGTTACATATATTAAGGCTTACGATGAAATTAGATCTCTTTATGCCCAGCAAAAACTTGCAAGAGTTCGTGGATATAAGCCCGGTTTCTTTTCTTTTAATGTAGAAGGTGGGCGGTGTGAAGCCTGTAAAGGTGATGGTAACGTTAGAGTAGAAATGCAGTTTATGGCTGATATTTTCTTGCCATGTGAACACTGTGAGTCAAAGAGATTTAAAACGGAAACATTAGAAGTTAAGTATAAGGAAAAAAGTATTGCAGATCTTTTAGAGATGACAGTAGATGATGCTTATAGCTTTTTTGCAGAGGTGAAAGGTGGGCGAATAGAAGCTAAAATTGCAGACAAATTAAGTGTACTGAAAGATGTAGGTATGGGTTATGTGAAACTTGGCCAGCCATCTAACACATTGAGTGGTGGTGAAGCTCAGAGGATAAAACTTGCTTCTTTTCTGTCAAAAGGAAAGAGCTCAGAAAGATTATTGTTTATTTTTGATGAGCCTACTACAGGATTACATTTTCATGATATTCTTAAATTGTATAATGCAATGAATGAACTTATAAAAATAGGACATAGCTTAATTATTATTGAGCATAACCAAGAGTTTATTAAATGTGCCGATTGGATTATTGATATGGGTCCTGAAGGTGGTTCAGCAGGAGGTAATGTGCTTTTTGAAGGAACACCTGAGGATTTATTAACTTGCAAGAATAGTTTTACGGCAGAATATCTTAAGATTTAATGTGTTAGTTGGGTGCTTTATGAATTAATTCCTAATTCTAAATCCCGCCCAATTCTCTTTTTATCGAGTCTTATTGTTTATCCTTATTTTGCCTATATTTGCCCATCAAATTTTATTCTTAAAAAAACAATATAGATTAATGTTAAAACAATATATAGTAATTGCTATTAAAGGTATGGCAATGGGTGTAGCTAATGTTATTCCAGGAGTTTCTGGCGGTACAATTGCCTTAATTACAGGGATATTTGAACGATTAATAGATGCCATAAAATCATTTGATTTAAAAGCTGTAAAACTGCTTCTTAAGGGAGATTTTAAGGGTTTTGCTGAATATACAGACCTAGCTTTTATTATTTCATTATTTGTTGGAGTAGGTATTGCCATAATAGGTATTGCAAAGTTGTTTGAATATCTTTTTGAGTATTACCCAGTGTATCTATGGTCATTCTTTTTTGGTCTTATTTTAGCTTCTATATATTTTGTTGGCCGTACTATTGAGAAATGGAATGTTGGAGTTGTTATTAGCTTTTTAATAGGAGCTTCCCTAGCAATTGCTATGACGTTTATGACCCCGGCTTCTCAAAATGAAAACCCAATATATTTAGTAGCTTGTGGAGTAGTGGCAATATGTTCTATGATCTTGCCTGGACTTTCGGGCTCTTATGTACTTATATTAATGGGCAATTATCAGTTGGTTGCTATAGATGCTATATCCAATATGCGTATTGATATACTAATTCCTGTTGGAATTGGTGCAGGTCTTGGATTAGTTGCATTTTCTCATCTTTTATCTTGGTTATTTAAAAAGTATAAAGACCAAACTATAGCTGTGCTTACGGGTTTTATTCTTGGTAGCCTTGGTATTATTTGGCCTTGGAAAACGGCTATTGAAAAGGTTTTTGGTGATAAAGTTAAAGTTATTGGTTATGATTACTTTATTCCTGAAATGAATGCTGAATTCTTTATAGCTTTATTTATTATAATTATTGGCATTGCTAGTATTTGGTTAATGGAGTTAAAGGCTGGTGATAAAACTGCTAATGATAATAACTAAGATAAATTTATATTTAAAGTAATTCTAGATATAGTAAATAATTAAAAAGATAATTAGCAATATAAATGCAATTTTATAACCCAAATATACTTTATGGTCTTATTGCGGTAGCGATACCTCTAATAATTCATCTTTTCAATTTTAAAAGATTTAGGAAAGTATATTTTACTAATGTAGCATTTCTAAAAAACATTCAACAACAAAGTAAAAGGCATTCTCAATGGCGACATATATTTGTGATGATATTACGAATGTTTTTCATTGTGGCAATAGTGATTGCTTTTGCAGGGCCATATTTTCCATCTAAGGATAAAGCAAAAATAACATCTGATATTAGCTTTGTAAATGTGTTTCTCGATAATAGCTTTAGTATGGAGGCTAGAGGGACGGAGGGTAGTCTTTTTGAGCAAGGGCGATTAATAGCTAGAGAAATAGCTACCAATTATAAACCTTCTGATAAGTTTAGGTTACTAACGAATAATAAATATTCATTTTCTAGAAATTATGTAAGTCGTGAATCTTTTCTCAATCAGCTAGATAATGTGATTGTAGAAAAGTCAAGCTTAGATTTTAATAGAATTCCAAATGGAATTATTAAAATGGATGAAGCTAGTAAATATCAAGAATTATTTATTATTTCTGATTTCCAGAAAAAACAAACTAGTTTCACCACTTGGGAAAATGATTCTCTATTAGAGGTTAGTCTTATACCACTATTTTCGGTTGATAAAGGGAATGTGTTTGTTGATTCTGTTTGGATAGATGAACCTTTATTGCAAGAAGGGCAACGCATAGTGGTAAATATAGATATACAGAACCAATCGAGTAAAGTAATTGAAGATTTAGCAGTTAGCCTGTATGTTGCTAGTAAGAAAAAGGCTGTTTTAACTACTAATATCGATGCTTTTGCCAGCTCTAAAGAAAGTTTTAATATAAAGCTTGATTCAATAGGCCATTATGATGCTCGTATTAAAATTGATGATTATCCGGTAATTTATGATGATAATTTTTATTTTTCATACTCAGTACAAAAGGCGTTAGATGTGCTATGTATTAGTTCTAAATATGCCAATAAAGATTTACATATATTACTTGAGTCTGATAGTTCTTTTAATGCAACAATAGTATCAGAAGAGAGTATTAATTATTCTAATTTCTCTAATTATTCAACGATTATTCTAAACTCACTTTCTGAATATCCTTCAGGCCTATTGGCGGGGCTTAAAATGTTTGCTCTCCAAGGAAAAAATGTGATTATTATTCCTTCATCCAATAATTCGCTTGAAGTTATTAATCCAGTTTATTCATATTTTGGATTGCCAATAGCAAGTAGAGTAGATTCTACAATGCATAAAATGCAAAATATAGATATTGAGAGTAGTGAATTTAATGATATTTTTGAAACTAAAAATGGTAAAAATGTTATTACTTCAAATACAGATTTACCTTATTTTAAAAATATATTATACTCAAAAGTAAGTAGAAATCCAAGTATTACAATGTTGATTTCTAATGAAGCTAAGAATCCACTATTATTTCTAAAAAATATTGAGGGAGCTAATATTTATGCTTTTTATTCTGCAATAGAATCAAATAATAGTAATATATCATCGCATGCAATATTTGTTCCTATTATGTATAGTATTATTCGAAAAATAAATTCGTCTAATAATAACTCTCTATTTCTGGGTTCAAATATTAATGTTGTATCGAGTATAAATACTACTTCTTCGGTAAGTAGAATACTGATGAGACATTATACCGACTCCATAGAGTTTATTCCGCAATATAGGAATTCTAATGGGCAACTGATGCTTAGTTTTGAACAAAGCCCCAATACGGTGGGTTCTTATAGGTTTTTGATTGACGATGAGCAAAAATCTGTTTATAGCTTTAACTATAATAGAGATGAATCGTTCCTTGATTACTATGGGATTGATGATTTGAGCAACTTATTAAGTGAATTATCGCTTGATAATGTATCTATTATGAATATAAAGAATACAAATATAGCTGAGCATATTCAGAATGTTAATAATGCAATAAAATTGTGGAAACTATTTATAATTTTTGCATTATTCTTTTTAATATTTGAGTTATTTTTGCTAAGATTTAGCAAATAGATTAAATTAATATGGCAGAGAATACTACATACCAAGAAGAGGGAGAAAATAAGGATAATGAAGCAAAGGTAATGGCTGAAAGCTCAGACAAAGCAATTGCTACAACTACTACTCTTACGGGCTTGTATGAAGATTGGTTTTTGGATTATGCATCATACGTAATTTTGGAGCGAGCCGTTCCTGATGTACGTGATGGCTATAAGCCAGTGCAACGTAGAATACTACATTCCATGCGCGAACTTGATGATGGTAGATTCAATAAGGTTGCCAATATTATTGGTAATACTATGAAATATCATCCTCACGGTGATTCCTCAATTGGTGGAGCTTTAGTGCAAATGGGTCAAAAAGATTTGCTTGTAGAAACTCAGGGAAACTGGGGGAATATTCTTACAGGTGATTCTGCTGCTGCTCCTCGTTATATTGAAGCTAGGCTTAGTAAATTTGCTCTAGAAGTAGTTTTTAATCCTAAAACTACAAATTGGGAGATGTCTTACGATGGTAGAAATCGAGAGCCAGAATTCCTTCCTGTAAAATTCCCTATGACGCTTATGATGGGTGTTGAAGGTATTGCTGTAGGTTTAGCTTCAAAAATACTTCCTCATAATTTTAACGAACTTATAGACGCATCCATTAAACACCTTAAAGGTAGATCTTTTCAGATTTTTCCTGATTTTATAACTGGTGGTATTGCCGATATTAGTAAGTATAATGATGGATTACGAGGGGGAAGAGTACGTGTACGTGCTCGAATAGCAAAGCGTGATACAAAAAGCCTTGTAATTACTGAGGTTCCTTTTGGCACAGATACAGGAAGACTTATTGAGTCTATATTGTCGGCCAATGAGAAGGGTAAAATTAAGATTAAGAAAATTGAAGACAATACAGCCGAAAATGTTGAAATTGTTATTATATTAGGCCCTAGAGTTTCTCCAGATCAAACTATTGATGCATTATATGCATTTACTCTTTGCGAAGATTCTATAGCACCTAACTGTACTGTTATTTCTGATGATAAGCCAGTATTTATTGGCATGAAGGAAATTCTTAGGCGCTCTACTGATCAAACATTAGGATTGCTTAAGTTAGAGTTGGAAATACGTAAGAAAGAACTTCTTGAAAAGTGGCATTTCTCTTCATTAGAAAAGATATTTATTAGAGAGCGACTTTATCGCCAAATTGAAGAAGCTGAAAGTTTTGACGAGGCAATTGATAATATCGATAAAGCTTTAGATCCATATAAAAAGAGCCTTAATAGAGCCGTTACTCGCGAAGATATAGAAAAGTTAACGGAAATAAGAATTAAAAGGATTTCTAAATATAATGAGTTTAAGGCTGATGAAATAATAAAGGCTTTAGAAACAGAAATAGAAGAAGTAAACCATCACTTAGCTCATATTGTTGATTATACTATTGATTACTTTAAACGCATTAAGGCTAAATATGGTAAGGGACGCGAACGTAAAACTGAGCTAGCTAGCTTTGATAATATAAATGCAGCGGATGTTGCTGTTGATAATGCCAAATTATATGTAAATCGTGAGGAAGGTTTTGTTGGTACAGGGCTTAAAAAAGATGAGTATGTAACGGACTGCTCTGATATTGATGATATTATTGCATTTCGTAGTAATGGCTCTTTCACAGTGTTCAAAGCTGAGGATAAAGTGTTTGTTGGTAAGGATATTATTTATGTTGGCATACTTAGGAAAAACGACGACCGAACTGTGTATAATATGATTTATAGCGATGGGAAAATGGGAAAAAGCTACGCCAAGCGATTCCATGCTAAGTCTGTTAATAGAAATAAAATTTATGATTTAACAAAGGGTAAAGAAGGCTCTAAAATATTATATTTTTCAGCCAATCCTAATGGTGAAGCTGAAATAGTAAAAGTGAAATTGCGCCGTAGACCTAAGTTGAAAAAATTGCAATTTGATTATGATTTTTCTGAGCTAGCAATTAAGGGTAGAGGTGCCAATGGAAATACTATAACTAAGAACATTGTAAGCTCCATAACTCTAAAAGAAGACGGTGTTTCTACTTTGTCGGCAATTAATGTATATTACGATTCTATTGTGCGTAGATTTAATACAGAGGAGCGTGGTGAGCTGCTAGGAGCTTTTGGACCTGATGATTTGGTGCTCAATATTATGGAGTCTGGGGAGTTTAAAACTACAAGTTATGATTTCTCCACTCATTTTGCCGATGATTTAAAAAGTCTTCATAAACTTGATGAGCAAAGGATTTGGACTGCAGTGTATTTTGAAGGAGAATCCAAGTTTTATTATATAAAGCGCTTTACATTTGTAACTACGGAAATTCCTGGTGCTTTTATTACCGAGCATCAAAAGTCGAAACTTATACATATAACTAACCATCCAAAACCATCTTTTGAAATAATTTATAAGGCTGGAGATTCTCCTAGGAATAGAGAGTCAGATGTGGTGGAAGCAGTTGAGTTTATTGATGATAAGAGTTATAAAGCTAAAGGAAAACGTCTTACTACTTATGGTGTCAAAAAAATAAAAATTATTCTTCCAGAAATTGAAAATGCAGATATAGTTGAGGCACAAGAGCCTGAGCTAATGGTTGAAAAAGTTGATGAGCAGGTAGCGAGTAATAGTAAGACTGAAGTAAAGGAAAAGGTGCCGACTAAGGAGAAATCTTTGGAGGAATTACAAGGTGAAGCTACTACCGAGGACCCAACTAAGAATAAGAAAAAGAAATTAGCTCCAGTAAAAAAGGTTAAGAAAAAGGACTCTGATAGCGTAAGTATGGACGACGAAGACCCTTTGCAGGTAAGCTTTGATTTTTAAGTATAGAATAGGTGATAATAAAAAAGCTCTGAAGAATTAATTTTCTTCAGAGCTTTTTTTTGCTTCTAATAGTAGAAGTATTTTTCATCAGTATCAGTGAATGTGCCATCTGGGCAGATATATGTTGCCGTAACTCTATATGTTACTTTTCCCTTAGATGGTGGAGGAGGTATTGGTATAATAACAGAGTTAGAAAGTTGTCCATTAACAATTTGATATATAACAGATAATCCTGCAGAACTTGGATTCCATGCAAATGCGCCACCAGTACTATCAGCAATTGTTTTTAAGGATACTGTATCTGGTTGTATTCCATAACCAATTGTATAAATAGGAATTTGCCAGTACAATGATTTGTGTAATATACTATCCATGGATAAAGGCGCTAAATTATTATTACCATCAGTAAAACCAATTACTGAAGGTAGGTAGGTAGGATTATTTTGCGCTAAAGACCATACATCATCCTGTCCTTTCTCTATGGCTCTATATAATGCTGTATAACCTTGCCCCGTAAAATTGTTAGAAGTAACACCTGTTATAAGATTTTGTGTATTTGTAGTTAATGGGGTAACAACTTCTACAGTATCACTAAATTTTATTATCTCTATTTGATCGTAAGTGTTTTTTAAATTAATGAAAGTCGTTAATGCGTTTTCCATGGAAGGAATAGAAGTAGAATCAGAGTACATGCTTCCGCTGTAGTCCATTGTTAATGCTGTAATAATAGTAGAGGGTAATGATGATCCTCCACTAGGGTTTACAGGAGTTTCTACACCGCCATTAATCATTGAAATTTTAAAATTACTATTACTTAAGTTTTTTATAGCATTGCCTTTTTGGTCGGTAACACTAATGAAAATATTTAATCCGTTTTTATGATTATCAACAATTCTTAGAATTTTTGTGTTGATAGAAGTAATGCTTTTTTCAACGATAATTTCGTCCTTTTGGCATGCGCTTAGGATTAGAACACTCGTTAAAAATAAAACAATAATAGGAAGTAGTAATTTTTTCATAGAACTTAGTTTTGTTAATTTACGAGACAAATATACAAATTATTTACGACAGAGTCAATAAAATAACAAATTATTAATAAAATCTTCAGGGATGATGAAATTATTATTTTTTTAAAGCTCTAGTATAAAAATGATTAGTGAAATTATTTTGATAATTTTCTAATAATTTCCTCCACACTTAAATCCATTTGTTCACCAGTTTCCATTACCTTTAATCCTAATTTGCCACTTTCTAACTCATTTGCTCCAGCAAGAATTACATATTGAATATTATTGTGATTAGCATATTTCATTTGTTTTTTCATTTTCCCAGATTCAGGAAATAACTCAGAAGGAATTCCTGCATCACGAAGTTTAGTAAGAATATTTAGAGCCTCTTTTTCTTCTTCTTTACCAAAATTGATGATAAGAACTTCAGTGCCTTTCATCGAAGTATTAGGAAATTTATCCAACTCTGTAAGTACATCATATATTCTATCAGCACCAAAGCTAATTCCAACACCACTAACATCATTAAGACCAAATACACCAGTAAGGTCATCGTATCGTCCACCACCACTAATGCTGCCCATTTTAGCATCTTTAGCTACAACTTCAAATATTGCTCCCGTATAGTAGTTTAAGCCACGAGCAAGGGTTAGGTCTAGTTCTACTTCATTATTAATATCAAAGGATTTAAGTCTATTAAAAACCTCTTCTATTTCAAGCATTCCTCTGTTGCCAATTGCAGAATCACCAATAAATTCAGTAAGACAATTCATTTTCTGATTCGTACTATTACCTTGCAAGTTCATAAATGGCTCAAGCATTTGGATAGCATCATTATCAATTCCTTTTGTACGAAGTTCATCATAAACAGCATCAGGACCAATCTTATCAATCTTGTCCATTGCTATTGTAATGTCAATAATCTTCTCAGGGTAACCAATGCTTTCAGCTATGCCTGCAAGAATCTTTCGGTTATTTATCTTAATTACTACTTTTATATCAAGCTTTGTAAACACTTTGTCAAGCATTTGAATTATTTCCACCTCATTCATTAATGAGTTGCTACCAATAACATCAGCATCGCATTGAAAAAATTCACGATACCTGCCTTTCTGTGGTCTGTCGGCACGCCATACAGGCTGTATCTGATACCTTTTGAAAGGAAATTGAATATCATTTCTGTGCTGTACAACGTATCGAGCAAAAGGTACTGTAAGGTCATACCGCAAACCCTTTTCAGATATTTTATTGAGTATTTTGTTGTTTTCTTTGGCAGATAGCTCTTCTGGGCTTACTTTTTTCAGAAAGTCGCCAGAGTTTAAAACTTTAAAAAGTAGCTTATCACCTTCTTCGCCATATTTCCCCATTAGCGATGATAGGTTTTCCATGGCAGGGGTTTCTATTTGCAAAAAACCAAATAGTTTAAATACATTCTCAATGGTATTAAAAATATAATTTCTTTTTGCCATTTCTTGAGGCGAAAAGTCACGTGTGCCTTTAGGTATACTTGGTTTTTGTGCCATAATAATAGTTGATTTTTTTGGTAGTGCAAAGTTAGGAAAAAACTTAGGATAGTTTGATGTTATTTTGCTTATAATTTCCTAAAATTTCATATATTTGCTAGACATAAAATTTATTTATTATGCAAAAAGTATTAATGGTTTGTTTGGGTAATATTTGTAGGTCTCCCATGGCTGAAGGCGTTGTAAGAGATGAGTTTCGTAAAAGAGGAATAAATGTGCAGGTGGATTCTGCAGGAACAGCAGCGTATCATATTGGCGAAGGTGCTGATAGTAGGGCTCAAGCAGAACTTCTAAAACATAATATTGATATTTCAGAAGAAAGAGCTCAGAAATTTATTCCTGCTCATTTCCAAGAATACGATTTTATCTTTGCCATGGATAAGCAGAACTATTTGGATATTATTATGCAAGCTAAAACTCAGAAACAACGAGATAAAGTAAGCTTGTTTATGGACCTGTCTGCGTATGGAGAGGAGGTTTCTGTTCC
>JAGLDA010000108.1 GCA_023145955.1 Bacteroidales bacterium | reverse complement strand
ATCTATTACGTGCTTGACTTTCGCCAGCAAAGGATTTTAGGAGATTTTGCTCAGTTTGTGTTCCTTTTATTGATTTGCTCATAATATGTTTATTTAATTTAGAATAATAGAAAACAAAGATAATTATTTTTACGATAGATAAATAATAGAGATAATTATATTTTACCGTTTAGTGTAACATATTATTCATTGAGTGCGTCATTGTATTTGTAAAAAGAAAAACTATTAATAAAATGAATAAAAAATACATATTAGTATTATTATTTCTGTTGTTATCGATAATGACTAGTGCCCAGCAATCATTTGATGTAACAGGACAGGTAAAGGATGATAATACAGGGCAAAATCTTGAATTTTGTTCTGTGGTTGTTATTAATAATGAGAATAGAATTATAAAAGGCGGAATAACTAATGAGAAAGGTTTTTTTAATATTCCAATAGAAAGTGGAACTTATAAGCTAGCAATTAGTTTTGTGGGTTTTGAGAATGATACTATCAATGTAGGCTTGATTTCTAAAGATAAATATTTGGGAGTATTTAAATTAAAGTCTAATATTGAGAGCATTAAAGGTGTTAGTATTAAAGGGAATTCCAATATTGCAACTATTGATAAAGATATAAAGGTAGTAACTGCTGAAATGCGAAAGGGTAGTGTTGATACGAAGGAAATTCTTGAAAAAATAAATGGTGTGTCTTATGATAGATATGCCAATTCAATAAAGGTTGATAATAATAAGAATGTAATAATTCTTGTTGATGGAGTGGAGAAAAGTCAAGAGTATATAAAGAATTTGGATCCTAAAAGGTTGAATAGAGTAGAGATAGTGCGCGACCCTGGTGGACGATACGGATTGGAAGGTTATGCCGCAGTAATTAATGTTATTCTTAATAAAAACTATAGAGGAACTGAGGTGTTCTTTTATGATCAGGCAATAGTAGATAGAAACCCAAATCAGCAAGATTTATTATTGCCAATTAATAACCTATATATGTCACTAAATCAGACTGTTAATAATTTTAATTTTTATACTACTGTTAGTCATAATTATATGAATTTTGGCATTCCTAATAATACAATTACTGAGTTTGAAAATGGTAGAACTATATCTCAAACTCCTTTTGGTGAAGAGGATAATGCTTTTGAAACCAATAAAAATATGAACTATACCTTTGGAGCAGATTATTATATTAATCCTAAGCATAGTGTTAGTTTTGAAACTAGTATTAAGAACTTCCCAAAGGCTAATGCTGCTGGTGATGCTACATTCCAAACTTTGGAAATACTAAATTCTGATACGCTAAATTTGTATACTCTTAAATCAAATTCAAATTCAAATTCTGTAAATACTTATAGTACTTTGTTTTATAGAGGCAAGCTTTCCAATAGGAGCAATCTGAAAGCGGATTTTTCTTACTCGAACTCCAATCAGGAATATGAGAATAATATAGAGCAAGAAAGTTTGTATTTACAAAGAGATATTGGTAATACCAAATCAGATTATACAAAGTTTAATGTTGAGTTAGATCATAATTTGACAGATAAAATGAGCTTTCAGTTTGGTTATTCAAATGTATGGAAGCAAAGCAAGAAGGATTATAACATTTCATTAGAGGCATTAGGCACAGGCACTTCAAATTCTGACGATTATAAATATAATTCCAACGAAATACGTAATATGATTTATGGATATTATTCGTATCGAATGAATAATAAGTTGAGTATGCAGGTGGGTCTGGCTGCTGAGCATAGTCAGTTGAATGTACAGGGAAATAAGAATAATTATATGATATATCAGCCTTTTTTTACTATGATGTATAAAGCACACCCTATGTTGAGTTTTAAGCTTAAATATCGTTCTAATAGTGATTACCCAACAAGTTCACAAACGGATTCGACTCTTGTTCGAATTGATCCATATAATATTGCGCAAGGTAATCCTGATTTGTCACCTACTGTTGTTCATAAAATGTCTTTACGTATTCAAGCTCTGCAAGGATTAATTTCCTTGGAACCATATTATCATTTTTCAAACAACTATATTGGACAAATCGGTAAAGTATTAAATGATTCTACATTTGGTTATACTTATAGGAATGTTGGTTTTTATCAGCATACAGGAGTAAATTTGAATATTACTATCCCTATAGGTAAAAGATTTGTAATTCAAAATGGTTTTGATTTTTATTCAAGTAAAATTGACCTTGGGGAGTATGGTGTCAATAGAGTAAACGACTGGTCGGCAGATATTAAAGCAATTATGTTGGAAAAAGGAAATATGCCAATGTTTATACTTATGTATCAACGCGAGAATACTAAAAACATTAATAGCATGGGCTATTATCGTGGCGAAAATGATTATTGGATGGTGTATATCCAAAAGGAACTTATGAAAAAGAAGCTCTCTTTGGCTTTTGGCTTTATGCTACCAGTTGATTTTGGAGTAAATTATGAGCAAGATACTTATGCGGCAGTTAATGGCTATCAAAGCACTACTACTAATGATATAAGAGTTCTAAAAAAGCTACTTATTCTAAAGCTAACTTATAGATTTAATAAAGGAAAAATTGTTCGTAAAACTGAAAAAGATATAGAGAAAGATATAGAGGATTATAGCGGAAAGAGCTTGATGTAAGTATACTTTTTGTATTTTCAAACGGAGTGCCATTATATACTAAGCCGTTATATAAATTGTAACAATAAGTGCATCTTTTGCACATAATTCTTCTTTGGAATATAGTTAATTCGTAACATGGTTTTACTAAAGGAACTCATGATTGTTTAGCAATACCGAAACGTAGGATGTGCAAATAATTTCTATAACTATTGAAACTGCATCGACTAGGTGCAAAAATACTTTATTTTCTATCACGGCTTAGTCTATTTCGATGTACAGGCAATGTAGATTTATGATTACTTGCCTAGTTCGGTAGGCAGGATATATTATAAATAGTTTCCAATTTATTTATCGAGTATTTTGATTTCCAAATGGTATAACTGTGCTTTTCACTAACGGCATAAATTTAATGCTAAACAATTTATTGTAAAGCTTAAAAATTATTAATTGTCATTAGCACTTGTTTAATTATATTGATTTTTAGGATATATTTGTCTAATATTTATAGAAATTTAAAGATAAAAAATATGCAAAAAACTGCAATTCTGTTATTTATAGCTATATTATTTACTTTTAGTTGTAAGAAAGACGATGTTGAAACTATTCCTGCAAGAAGCGAATATGCCCCAACAGCTGAAGCTGGAAAATTACAAAGTGTGATAACAGGAAATACTGTGCAATTAGATGGCTCTGCAAGTAAAGGTATTTCTAGTCTTAATATTAGTTTTAAATGGGAAATTATAACAATGCCTGTTTCTAGCTCTACTAATATAAATAATATAAGTATTTCGCATCCTAGTTTTGTTGCTGATGTAGATGGTACATATAAAATAAAGCTGATTGTAAATGATGGGACTATTAATAGTGCCCCAGATACGGTTACTATAATTTCAAATTCTGCTACGGGAAATGCTCCACCAGTTGCACATGCTGGCCATGATCAGAGTATTCATATTGGTGCTACTGTTACACTTGATGGTTCAGCTAGCTCTGATGCTAACGGTCATCCTCTTATATATAGTTGGAGTATAAAAACAAAACCATCCTCAAGCACAATAAGCCTTAGTAATACGAGTGATGTAATGCCTACTATTACTCCAGATGTTATTGGCGATTATATTATTATTTTGGTTGTAAACGATGGTAATACTAATAGTCAAGCAGATGAAGTTATTCTTACGGTTGCCAATTTATCTCTTAAACAACAGTTAGTAGCTATGTATGTTGATCCTGTGGATGCTGATTTCCTAATTGCAAATCATTTGACTGATGTACAGGCTGTATTGGCTCAAAATGATCGTATTTTTAAGGGTATGCCCGATATAAACACTATGTTTGCACTGGCTTCTGACCCTGATGCTGCACCATTTAGCGATAATTTGATGACTAATTGGTCGCAAGTAGCTATGGTTAAGTTTAAAAAAATGTTTGGTAGAATGGCTTTTGTTGTTAATTCACCAAAGTTTAAACAAGCATTTAATAATCATATAGGATTATTAAATACGGCATATCAAGGTAGTCCTCCTAGTATTGCATATCCAGCAAACTATTCGCAATTTAAGTTGGCAGCAAATACTGCATTAATGAATGATAATTACCAGTATAAATTCTTTATATCAGATAGAGCAAGTTGGGTAGCTTATGGTATGGCAGGACTAAAGCTTAAGGTTGAGAATGTTATGTTTGGAAATCCTACACCAGGCGCGCCACATAATACTGAGGCATTAATTCTTCATGAAATAACTCATACATGGGGTTATGCTCATGATGGTCCTAATAATGAAGTGGTTAATCACCCTAATAATATTCCTTACTATGTGCAGTTTTTGGTAGGAGTGAGTGCTGTTAATCCTACATCTCCAATGGTATGGGATACCCCAGAAGCTTTACTTACTGTATATTTTGGGAATCCATAAAAAACTGTATTTAGAATAAAAAAGGCCGTAATTAGTAAGAAATACTAAATGCGGCCTTTTTTAATGTAAATGGTATTTCTTACTTCTTCATCTCAATCAATATATCGATCATTTTAATTGCAGCATCAGCAATTACAGTTCCAGGGCCAAATATAGCGGCTGCTCCTGCGTCATATAAATATTGATAGTCTTGATGAGGAATAACTCCTCCAACAACTACCATTATATCACCACGACCTTGCTTTTCTAATTCTTTAATAACCTCTGGAACAAGAGTTTTATGCCCTGCAGCCAAAGAGCTTACACCAAGTATATGCACATCGTTTTCAATAGCTTGACGGGCAGCTTCTGCTGGAGTTTGAAATAGTGGTCCTATATCCACATCAAAACCTATATCTGCATAGCCAGTGGCTACAACTTTGGCTCCTCTATCATGTCCATCTTGCCCCATTTTAGCTATCATTATGCGTGGTTGGCGACCATCTATTTGTGCAAATTCCTCAGCCTTTTTTACGGCTTTTTGATATAATTTATTATCGCCAGATTCTGCTGAATATACTCCTGTTATTGATTTTATCACGGCTTTATATCTTCCTGAAACAGTTTCTATGGCATCTGATATTTCACCTAGTGAGGCGCGTTTACGGGCTGCATCTACAGCTAGCTCCAATAGGTTTCCTTTTCCAGTTTTCATGGATTCAGTTATCTTAGATAATGCTTCTGTTACTTCTTCTTGATTGCGCTCTGCTCTTAATTTCTCCAGTCGCTTGATTTGTGAAAGGCGTACTGCTGTATTATCCACTTCCAGAGTATCAATAGGGTCTTCTTTCTCCAAGCGATATTTATTAATACCCACAATAGTTTCTTTTCCCGAATCTATACGTGCTTGCTTACGAGCTGCTGCTTCTTCAATACGCATTTTAGGAATTCCAGTTTCAATGGCCTTTGCCATTCCTCCAAGTTCTTCTACTTCTTCTATCAACGACCAAGCTCGCTTAACTATATCATTGGTTAAGCTCTCCACATAATATGAACCTGCCCATGGATCTACAGCACGAGTAATTTGAGTTTCTTGCTGTATGTAGATTTGAGTATTTCGAGCAATTCGTGCCGAAAAATCTGTTGGTAAAGCAATTGCTTCATCAAGTGCATTAGTGTGTAGTGATTGTGTATGACCAAGGGCTGCACTCATGGCTTCAACACAAGTACGAGCCACATTATTAAATGGGTCTTGTTCAGTTAAACTCCATCCCGATGTTTGGGTATGAGTACGTAATGCCATCGATTTTGGATTTTTTGGATTAAATTGTTTTACAACCTTAGCCCAAATCATACGTGCAGCACGCATTTTGGCAATTTCCATAAAATGATTCATCCCTGCTGCCCAAAAGAAAGATAGGCGAGGAGCAAAAGAATCTATATCCATGCCTGCATTAATTCCTGCTCTTAGGTATTCAAGCCCATCGGCAATGGTGTACGCAAGCTCAATATCGTTGGTGGCTCCAGCCTCTTGCATATGATATCCACTAATACTTATACTATTGAATTTAGGCATATTCTTAGAAGTAAATTCAAAGATATCAGCAATAATACGCATTGATGGCAATGGTGGGTATATATATGTATTACGTACCATAAATTCCTTAAGAATATCATTCTGAATAGTTCCACTAAGTTTTGCCATATCAACTCCTTGCTCTTCTGCTGCCACAATATAGAAAGCTAGAATTGGAAGTACTGCGCCATTCATAGTCATGGAAACAGACATTTTATCCAAAGGAATTTGGTCAAAAAGTACTTTCATATCCAATATGGAATCAATGGCAACACCGGCTTTTCCTACATCTCCAGTAACGCGCTCGTGATCACTATCGTATCCACGATGAGTTGCTAGGTCAAATGCAACGGAAAGTCCTTTTTGTCCTGCTGCTAAATTTCTACGGTAGAATGCATTAGATTCTTCTGCTGTAGAAAATCCTGCATACTGTCGAATGGTCCATGGGCGCGAAATATACATTGTGGAATAAGGGCCACGTAAATATGGTACCACTCCTGCAGCATAATTCAAATGCTCCATGTTTTCCAAATCTTCTTTGCTATATACGGGTTTTACATTTATTTGCTCGGCAGTTTTCCATATTTTTTGCTCATCAAAATCAACATTAGTAGTCGTTTTTGAGGTTTTCTTAATTTCTATTTTACTAAAATCTGGTCTCATTATGTTCCTGTTTTTTAGTTGAAAAATTTGTTGTTATAAGATTTTAAACATTCAAGAACATTTGTTCTTACATGAATAAAATCATTTACTCCATTATTCTTTAATTCATCAGTGTTTTTAGGGTTGCCGGCAATAAGAAACTCATATTTTGCAATGTCTCCTTCCAAAATACTATTAATCTCTGCGGTAAAATCTAAATACTCTTCATCAGAACTACAAAGGATTGACAAATCAGCTTTCTTTATTAAATTTACAGCATCGTTGGCATTTGCGCAATCCTCTTCCTCCTTAATTTCGTAACCTGCACATGCAAAAAAGTTGGAAATAAATCCTGCTCTAGCTTTGCGCATAGCCATATTACCAAAAGAAATTAACTGAATTATTGGACGTTTGCCATTTATTTTCTCATTTTTCTCAGTTTCCATTCGCAGCGCATCAAACTCCTCGGAAGCTCTACGCATTTTAAGACCAGAGTTGTTGTCAATAAGGTCTTTCTTAATGTCATCAATCATAAACTCACCTTGATTGGCAAATTGATTTGTTCCTAATACATTTAGTCTTCTAGTTGCAACATTGAGTAGTTTATTCTCTGCTGATTGTTCTATGTCAGATTGTATTTTCCCAGCCTCCATATATTTTTTATAACCTCCATCATTTTCAATATTTAAAAATAATTTCCATACATCATTAATGAGTGTATCAGTAAGGTTTTCAATATAATACGACCCGCCAGCAGCATCTACTACTTTATCAAAATGAGCTTCTTCCTTAATTACAATCTGCTGGTTTTGAGAAATTCTTCTTGCAAAAATACTGTCGTTGTCGTATGTGTTATCAAAATTGTTAACACTAATAACATCAACTCCTGCAATTGCTGCAGACATTGTTTCTGTAGTAGTTCGGAGCATATTTACATATGGATCGTAAATGGATTTATTCCATTTACTGCTTTGTGCTATAATATATGCTTTTGCTTCATTTTTTAGGCTACTATCATAAGCTTCTATTGCTTTTGCATAAAGGTATCGTAATGCTCTAAATTTTGCAATCTCAATAAAATATGAAGAACCAATAGCCATTCTGAAACTCATTGATTTTAGAAGATCTCTTAGGTTAATGCCTTCTTCAATAAGTATTTGAATGTGCTCTATTGATGAAGCAATTGTATATGCTAATTCAGAAACTACCGTAGCACCTGAGTTATGGTATATATCGCCTTTTATACTTAGGGCTTTAGCTGATGGAAATTCTTTAATAGCCCGTTTTGCAAACGAAATACTAGCATCAAGGGTTTTACTATATTCTCCTCTTGTTAGTTTTTGTTCGAAAAAATCAGCATTAAAAATAAAACTTAATTCGGATTTATCAATCTTGTTTTCAGAAATGTATTCTATAATAAGATCAAGTGTACTATCCCAATTTGTTGAGTTATTTATAATTATTTGAATATCTTTCAGTTTTATTTCTTTAAACAAAATAGATAGGGACTCGAGAGAAGTAATGCTTTCAAAATTAAACTCGATGGAGCTGGCACCGCGCTTTATAGCATTGATTGCTATTTTATTAGCTTCCTTACTATTATTTGTATCAATAATACCATTTACTATCCAATCATTACTACTTTTGGTTCCCCTAGCAAAAGGAAAATCTCCAGGTAGGCTATTTAAATAGTCTAAATTTAGGGTGTCTTCTTCTCTGAATATCCCTTTTATATCAAAGCCTTCACCAGTTTTCCAGTTTATTTTAGAAATTGGATTGTCAGTCTTATAATCAGCTTTTACTCTTTCCATCCATTTGCTTGTGCTTACGGGAGGAAATTCTGTAAAAAGCTTTTTCGCGTTATCTTCGTTTTGCATAATATTACTTACGTTAAATATATAACAAATATAATTATATTTATATTAGTGCGAAAGTAATAGTATTTATTTATGTTTTGAGGACATTAAAGTAAAAAAAAACGAATTAATATTGATTAATGATTTGTTTGTTATTTCGCAAACAGCAAATTATATTTTAATGTTTAAAAAATAGTACAATAACGATATCAATTTAAATGAGTTTTAATAAATTATAGGCGTATTTTTATATTTCTCAACTCTTGATTTGCATTTATATTCTATACTTTTAAGAATAATGTATTTTTTTTAAAAAAATATAACGTTTTTTTATTTACTTATATATATATGATTATGATACTTTTAACATTTATAAACTAACTCTATAGGTAGTTTATTTTTAATTATATATACCTACTTTATACCTACTTTAATTTTTAAAAATACCTAATGTTTTATCTATA
>JAGLDA010000107.1 GCA_023145955.1 Bacteroidales bacterium | reverse complement strand
AGCGGCTGCAAATATAGACACTATTTTCTTTACTACAACATACTTTGGTGAAAAAACGAAGGTTTTTAAAACTTACTTTTAATTTATTTATTTATAGCACTTTACAGGTCTAATTTATTTTAATACTTAAGCAAGTATGCCAAGTATCACCTCTATATACACCAATTGAAGACTAATTATTGCGCATCTTTAACATTTCTAAAGTGACAATCGGTATATTTATGACATTAGATGTTCAAAAGTGAAATATTAGGTTCACTAACTCACTCCCCCTTTATAAAGATTACAGGACTTAATAAATTTCACTGCTTATTATCATCCTTTACTCTTTTTATGGTTTTATGCAATGTTGTTCTATCTATACCAAGCCTATTACTCGCAAAAGTAATATTATTATTATATTTTTTAAGAATCTCATTTATAAAATATTTTTCTACCTGACGCGATGCTTTATCTGCAGCCTTTTTCCTTTCATCAATCATATCCTGCCAGCTTTCCATACTTGTATCTGCAGAGTATAAAAAATTAGAATCTCCCAATTTTTGTCTATCGGGTATATTAAGTAGTATTTCGTCACTAAATTGTGACATAACTACTGCCCTCATTATAAAATTATATAACTCTCTTATGTTACCAGGCCAATCATATTCAGTAAATAAATCAAGAGATTCCTCAGCAAAGTTTTTAATCGGAACTTTGGCCTCTTGGGAGGCAACTTTAACAAAATGCTTTACTAACATCGGTATATCATTTTTCCTTTCTCTTAAAGGGGGTACATCAATTTTTAATATCTCAAGACGATAGTATAGATCTTCTCTAAATACTCCAGAACGCACTAAGTCTTCTAGCTTCCTATTAGTAGCTGCAATAATTCTAGCATCCGTTTTAATCAAACTAGATCCTCCAACTCTATTAAATTCTTTTTCCTGTAATACACGTAATAGTGTTACTTGAGCTTTTTGATCCAGCTCACCAATCTCATCAAGAAAAAGAGTACCATCTGAAGCCTGTTCAAACTTGCCAAGTTTCCTTGAATGAGCACCTGTAAAAGCGCCTTTCTCATGACCAAAGAGTTCACTTTCTAATAAATCTTTAGGTATTGCAGCACAATTAACTGCGATAAAAGGCTTATCTGCTCTACTGCTCTGCTTATGAATGTGGCGCGTTACAAGTTCTTTTCCAGTTCCACTTTCTCCATATATTAATAGGGTACTATTATTATCGGCAAAAAGTTTAATTTGTTCTTTTAGCATTTTCATAATTTGAGACTCTCCTATTATATCCTTAAAATCTCGATCAACATATTCATTAAGAGCTGTAGCACCTAATACCATACCTCTATGCTCTATCGCTTTATTTATTTGAATTACTAAATCAGCAATCTTAGAAGTTTTAGAAACATAATTGTAAGCACCCTTTTTGATTGCCTTTATTGCAGTTTCAACAGAACTATAGTCTGTAACCATAATTATAGGCATATTTTCATCTTCCATTTTTATCAAATCAATGGCAGACAGACCACTTTCGCCATTTCTAAGCATTAAATCTAGAAGGATTAAATTAGGCGACTCTGATTGAATTAATGCCATCGCTTCACGAATAGTCTCTGCAGATATAGTATTAAAGGACTTTTTTAAAAGTAATTTTATATCTGAAGTATAATTAGGGTCATCGTCAATTATTAAGATTAGTTTTTTCATACAAATTCATTTTTTTGTATATGAGCAATATAACTCAATACACATTAATTAACTAATTACTTGGTATTTACATTATTTATCTGATTTATTTTGTAGTTCAATAATAAATGTGGTTTTAATCCATTTTTCACTATTCTTTAAATATATTCTACCTCCATATTTAGATAATATTTCTTTCGCATAATATAAACCAAAACCTGTACTAGAGTTTGTAGAGAATCCATTTTCAAAAATCACATCTTTATTGTTATTTGGAACTCCACATCCACTATCACTAATAGAAACTAGAAATCTTAAGTCATCTTTTATTAGCTTAATTATCAACTCTTTTTTTTCAGCATTTTTCATTGCATTTAATGCATTATGCACACAATTATCAATAATGTCGGCAAGATAGTTTGCCTCCATAAGCACTAAATCATCTTCTTCTAAAAAATTAATTAGCCTAAATGATACGTTATGCTCTTCAGTTTTTATCAAAATACTTTCACTTATATTATTATAAACAACAAGAGGGCTACACGAATGTTTATCAAAAACAAGTTTCTTTAATTCTGATAAATATTCTCGTATTTTAGAAACGGGCATACTAAACTCACTATTATCATCCAAAAAACAATCACTTTGACCTTTTGAAAAGTTGTAAAATACTCCTTTCAACTGTTTCTTAAGTTCTTTGGAAAACTCCTTATAAAGATCTAATCTGGATGACAAATTAATTATTTCCTCTAAAACAGGGGCTGTCATCTCTATGAATGTTTGTTTTCTCTTATTATATGACTGTAAATACTCATCATCAGAAAAATCTTCCACCGTAATATTCTCAAATAAAAGTTGCAAACTATTAAGGTTGCTAGCAGCCCACTCTCCATGAGAAAAATTTTGCAAAGCTTGAAACAATAAGTACTCAGTATCTTCTGGAGAATGAAGATTATTACTCCTATCTATCCAAGCAAAAACACCTAATGGTCCTAAAGATCCTAATACTGAAACCGAAAGAGGTATCAAATATCTATTGCTAGAGTCAATATCATAAAGTAAGAAAAGGAATATTGTAAAAAGTATTAAATCTAAAGAAATAATGATTGAAGTAAGGGCGACATTCCAAAAATAAACAGTATACCCAATATAAACTCCTATAAAAAGGAAAAATAGCCCTATAACTATAGTAAAAAAATACAATACAAACTCTCCATTATTAACCATTCTATATAAGTAATTATCAATAGAATAATAATACTTCCAAAAATCAACCTCCTCATAAATAAGAATAGTTTTACCTGTATGAACACCTAATAATTCTTTAATAGTTCCACCATAGAACTCAACTTTAATATCACATTTATTAATATTTCCCATCCCAAAATGAAAACGCAAATCTGATTGAGACCCTCCTATAAATGCATCACTCCCTAATTGCTTATACGCCAATAAATGTTTACTATCATTAATAAACCCTGAGTCATAAATCCATATTTTAGATCCCAAAGCCATGCTATTTGACTTAACTCCTATAAGTTGTACTTTTAAAAATGCATCATTATTCAAATCATTTACCCATAAATAATTTTGCTCTCTGCCTATTCCAAAAATATCAACATCTCCATCATCATCAATATCTGCGGATAAGGTTTTGAGCAGGTTACCTTTAGACACTCCTGCTTTTTGTGAATAATCATAAAAACTATTGGCTGAATCATTTAATAGAATATAGTTATCACTTTGATCACTACTATTTACACCAACAAATAAATCCGAATATCCATCATTATTATAATCTGCAGAAAACATTGTCCAATATTTATCTTGTCTTATTAAAGTATCTAATCCTAGTTCTGAAGATATTTCCGTAAATTCACCAGCACCATTATTTTGATAAACACTAATTTTTTTCAGTAAGGAAGAACAGAAAATATCAAGATCTCCATCATTATCAAAGTCAAAAGCAATAGAATGCATCTTTCTTGTGTAGTATACATCCTTATTGGCAGAACCTAATTTACTACTTCTCCATTTATTTTTATTTTCTTGAAATAATACAATATTATTAGACCAGTTTCTAGTTATAAGAATATCATTTAATCCGTCATTATTAAAGTCTGCTATTATACTTGAAATATTCCATCCTCTTGCTAATTCTGAAAGACTTTTGTTTGCTTCACTGAAATACCCATACCCATTATTATAATACACATACAGTCCACCTTTACCATTTACACTATAACCAAATGTAAGAATCATATCAGCATCACCGTCCTTATCAATATCTGAAAAACATATATCTGCAGTTTTTTGCAAAACACATTCTTCAGGAACAACGACTTCTGACATTGGAATATATTTATTCTTATATTTAGTAAGTATTTTAATATTATTATTATTAGATTCACTACAAATAAGCTCAGGTGTATTATTATGGTTAATATCAATAGCCGACATTATTAAACCATCAAAATTATAATTTTTTAGGCCATAACTATTCACACTATTATTGAAGATTTTATCATTTATATAAAGTGCTTGTTTTTCATAAGATCTATTCTGAATAACATAAATGTCCACTTTATTATCATTATTAAAATCTGCAAACAAAACATTGGAATGGATATTAATGTCATTATTAATTGAGCTCCTATACCTTAGACCTCCAACTCCCATAGTAGAAGCATAATTTCTAAAACTATTATAATCAACGTATTCACTATAATAAATCTTTCTGTCGTTTGTATTAATAACTATTTGTCCATTTTTTAATTTTATAACACTTTTTATATTTAGTTTGATTGGAATATTAATTAATTTTTTTTCGCAATTGTACCTAATCTCATTTGGACTAGCATAGGTAATTAAATCAAAAATTTCGGAATTGTAATTATTGCTCTTCACAAAACTATCACCAACTAATTTATAAATATTCTTACTATAATCCTCTACGAATACTGTATCCAAATAATTAATCAGTTTATATGTTTTATTATTCGAATATTTATTAATCTCAAATAATTTAAAGGTAACTCCATCAAAAGACCAAATACCACTATTTCGTATATTGAAAACCAAAACCCCACTCTTATAATTAACGATTTCGAAAGTGGATTTTTGTACTGGAAAGTCAATGATTTTCCATTTATCATTTACAAGCATTGCCAATAATCCAAAATCACCTATTGCATAATAATTACCATTAAGATATTTAATGAATTTTATTGGCATTTTCGATCGAAAAGAATATTTAATAACTTTATTATTCCTGATTAATGATATCTGAGAATTAAGTTTTTTGTCAGTATATACTATAAACAAACTACTATCAACAAAATAAAATGGAAAAATAGATCCTAAACTATTATTATCAAACAAATCGTTTTGTTCATAATAAAATTGAGCCCCGTGTTTTATATGAATCACATTTTTAGAACTATCAATTGCCCAATAATCAGTAATTGATTCTCCTCCAATAACAAAATCTATGGACTGTGAAACATGTACCTGTTTCCATATGATTCTGGAATTAGCACCAAAACCAATAAAAAATAGTAAGAGAAAAAGTGAAATATATTTTTTCATAATTAATACCAAATCAAAACGTTGACGACAATTTCCACACTGTAGAAGCAAAAGTCTACACTTTAATATTTATATCTAACAAATATATGAAAAAATATCTGATATACAACAACTTCTGAATTTCGGCACACGCTTTGAAGAGAGCGACAATAATGAGTGAAAAACATACAACATACAAAATTTGTCCTGAGTGCAGTTATTTCTGTTCAACTAATGAGGATAACAACTATTGTCCTTTTTGCGGAGAAGGATTAATTAATAAATGCCCAAATTGTGACGAAAAAATCAACACTCCTTATGCTAGTTTTTGTTCCAAATGTGGAACTAAATATCCTGGAAGAAACAAGAAAAATCAAAATAAATATACACTTAAAAATTAATTATTATGAAAAAAATTACTCTATTATTAACTGCATTATTTTTATTTGGTCTGACGTATGGGCAAATGAAATATCTACCATCAAAAACAGTAGTTGTTATTCTTGGTGCTCAAAATCCTCATATTGACTATACTAGATTCGCTGATATTGAATTCTATTTTACTCCTGAGTTAGACAATCTATACAATGATGCTGAAAGCATGGGAGATGTAGCTAGAAATTCCGTACGATTATTTGCAAAAAACACAAATGAATCTAAACAACAGGCTGTATTAGATGCTTACAGTGGAAAAAACGACATTATCTATCAACGAAGTTTAACTAAGTCTTTTCTTTTTGACAAAGAAGGTATAGTCTACGGCAAATTTTGGGGAGGCACACCGTTATTTATCAGCAATGACAAGTATTTGATAAAAAATAAATCCCAAGATTCTGAAATATTTAAAACTCTTTTAAAGGAACTAGTAAAGAAAGGTGATACTAGGAAGTTAGGAAAAATAAAGAAAGGAAAAGACTATAGCTGGCAACCTGGCTATGCACCAACGTCAATACTTGTAACTGACAAAGACGGGAATTCTAAAGATATCGTTGATTTAGTAAAAGGAAACCCAGCAACATTATTATACTTTGTACACGTTAATTCAAAATTCGACCCTATACCAGGCTCAGAAAAGAATAATGGACAAGACCCTGAAGATTATAATAATGCAATTAATAGAACCTTAACTTTGGATAAACAAATGGAACCTCTTTATAACATCGAGAAAAATATCTTTGGCAAGAAGATAAACCCATATTTAAAATAGCAAATACTGTATAAAACCATTTTAATTTCAAAAGCAGAATTAGCTTAATACTATAATAAAATAAGCAATAATCTAAAATAATAACAAAACTATGAAAAAACTACTCTTACTAGTAGCACTACTTGGTCTATTTGCAACAGCTTGTAAAAAAGACACGGACGTTTCTGCAAGTATGACCTGGAACGATTCACAACACTTTGACCTTAAAGACAAATGGAAGGTTTGCATTTATGAAGGTGCTATAACTTTTATTAGTGACTCAGATTTTGACAATAGTGCACTAGAAACAATCAATACAACGGTTGGAGCATCATCAGTTGTATTTACAGTGAATTTCAAATCTTTTGAGAATTATACTGTGGTTGCTTTCTTCGATATAAACGGTAATGGAAAATACGACAAAGGAGAAAATGCTGCTGTTAAGTTTGAAACTGTTGAAGCTGGAGAGGCCACTTCTTTTGATATATCAATAGATTACTAATACAACTAACATTCGTAAATCATAATGGTCTTTGTTTAAAAACAAAGACCATTTTTACTTTGTACAAATAATGCATAAAATAACAATTCCTATAAAAGCTAACGCTACTATATTTGTTATGAATTCTATAATTTTAAATTTATAGAATGAGTTTTAAAAATGTAATTCATCCTGCTAGTTATCAAAACTGCCTAACCTATTCTGATAAAAATAAGATTCATATATATTATCAGTATTATTAATTAAAAACGAAAACTAGTAACACAATTAGTTTAATATTTCTTTTTCAACAAATAGTTTTATCGACACTTTTAGAACAAAAAAACCAGCTTAGAAACTTCTAAGCTGGCCAATTTTGCGAATAATTAATAACCTAAACATTGTTATCTCCATGTAGATAACAACTATCAATCGCAATTATCTTTAGGTATATTATAGGTATAATCTGAGTCTATTTTTCAAATTTACCACCTTTTGAATCCCACTCATTATAAGCACCATCGTAAACTTTAACTTTAGTATAGCCTAAACTTTTAAGAGCTACGAATACTATTCCTGATCGAACAGAGGTACCACAATACAATACAATAGTTTTTCCTTTAGTAATTCCTGCATTTGTAAATACAGTTTGTAATTCAGAACTAGGAAGTAAAGCTCCACTTTTGTTTTCAACTTTTTTCCATTCTAGATTAACTGAACCAGGGATATGTCCTTTACTAACAGGCTTTTTAATAGTTCCATCAAACTCTGTAGAGTGGCGAACGTCAACTAGTACAACATTAGAATTACCGATGCTAGCTTTAACAAAATTATAATCAGTAGCAATACTCTTATTAACCTTAGGAGTAAACGTGGCTGGAGACACTTTAGGGCTAGCTTTAGTAATCATTATTCTAGCTGATCGCCATGCTCCCATATCTTTATGAAGAATTTTTACATTAGGTGCTCCTATATATTTAAGTATCCAATATATTCTTGCAGCATACTTATTAGTTCCATCATCATAAATTAATATTTGCTTTGTTTCTGAAACTCCTTTTGAGCCAAAATATTTTGCTAATTTTGCTGGAGACAATAATAAGCCTTCAATAGCACCTTTTTCATATAAATCGTTATGATCTATAAAAACAGCATTCTTAATATGTGACACTTTATAATTCTTAGCTGATTGTGCAGAAATAACTACAGCATTCTTGCTTTTTACCGCTTTTGCGAAATCTTTAGATGAAATAAAATCACCTTGAGCACTTATTGTAGTAGCTGTAAATATAAATGCTACTATTAATCCGAGATACTTTGTTATATTTTTCATTATATACTGTTTTAAAATATTATTTTCTATTATTAATTAAATTTTGCCTGCATTTGAACTACAAAATAATTCTTGTTAAAATTATTATCAGGACTTGTAAACGTATTACCTGTAAGGTTATCTTTAGTCATTACATAATTAAACTGGAAACGTGTCCAATCATTAAAGTAATAATTAAAACCAATAATAGCTTCGTCTTGAGTTTGAAGAGGCGATACATCAGAAGTAAGGTTAAAATACTGATATTTAATAATTGGAGCAAAGCCATTATCAAATTTATACATTAAAGCTGTCCAGAAACCATCCTTATGGAAATCTCCTTTCATAATGGTTGGAGCACTGCCACAACCTCCACCAACAAGAGAAGAACCTCTATCAAAGCCATTAATATATTCCGCTTGGAATAAGAAATTAGCTTTATCTATACTAAGATCAAAACCCCATCTACGACGTAAATCATCAGGCTCTGTAGATACAATGGGCTTTTGTTTTCCCCATCGGAAACTACCACCAATCTTAATATCCTCAATAGGTTGTAATACAACTCTTGCAGTTACATCTTTATCCATATTTCCATCATACTTATTCATTCCTTGACCATTTGTAATAGCCAATCTATAAGTTACAATATTTTCGTGTTCCAACCCTAGGAATTTTTTATCACCTGTACCTCCAAGCAATAGAACTCCTACATCTCTAAATGGGCTAGCAAGCTCATTAACAACACGCGAACGGCCAATAGTATAAAGACCACTACAAGCAGTTGTTAATTCTAAACCAAATTGTGATTTAAATTGTCCCATTGATACCATAAGATATGGTGCAAATCTTTTATAAGTTACAAATGCATCGAGTATATATGGGCCTCCCAATGAAGGGCTAAACTCTGCAATAAAATAATAAGAAAAGTCGTAAGGAATTTCACCAGTAACACCCAATCGTGCACGACGTAAATAAAATGAGCTAGGTTGATCAAGACCATTAATGGCATTTACTTGAACACTATCTCCTAGTGTTTGATATTGATATTCACTCTGTACATAGCCAATGACTTTAACGCCATCTTCACCTCCAGATTCAGAACACCCTTGTGCTTTTATTTGAAATGGAAGCAACATGAAAACCATTGCAATAAATAATAAAGCATTTTTCATAATAATAATAATTTAATCGTTTAGGTTATTATCTTTATAATAATCCAATATAATAAAACAGGAATAATTACATTCTCCATATACCATATTAGATATTTTGTTACTAATAAAAGGAGTAGCAAAATGCTACTCCTTTATTAGTGTTTTTTTTAATTTACTACAGGCAAATCAGACGCTGCAGATGAAGACCACTTATGACTTCCTAAAGCAGAGTATACCATGCCATTTGCACCAAACTTAAGGCTAAAGGCATTATATCCAATTATACGCATATATGCAGTAACAAGTGCTGATGTTTGACCAGTCCAGCAATAAGTAACAACTTTAGCATCTGTACTATAGTTTTTATACTCATCTCCAGCAAGAGTTAAAGGCTTAATTCTTACAGCTCCTTTAATATTACCATAATGCTCAACATCAGTAGCTTCCCAGAAGTTATTAATAAAGTATCCTGAAGGATTATCTAGTACATCAGCATTACCAACAGCTTTAAATCCACCTGCAATTAAACTACTAACTTGTTCCTTCAATATACCTGCTCCATCTGTTGCAGTTGTACTAAGTACAGGATCTCCATAATTTGTTATAGTTCCAAGATTACCTGGAGCTGCTTCCCAATTAGAGCTACTTGCACCTGCATCGCCAGTATTTGCAGTCCACTTATCAGTACCATCAACACCACTCCAACCACTCATACCCCATTTAATGGCTTGAGCTGTAGGATATCCACTCAAACGAAGAGCAGTTACTGCATAACATGCAGTTTGACCAGTATAACATAATACTGCAATTTTTGTATGACCGTCAGCTTTTGTTAATACATCTCCTAATGTTGAATTAACAGAATTTTCGATATGACCAGTAGTATAATCAGCTGCTGCTCTTAGATCAATAATGAAGTAATCATTATTAGCATCAGCATCAGTATTTATACCATATACATTAGCAGCTGTAGTAATGAATGAAGTTGGTCCAGTTCCAAGTACATCTGTTAGATCCATTGAATTACTCTTCAAATATGTCTTTAGAGTAGCAAAATTCTTGTTCTCTTCTACTGGATCCGGATCCGGATCATCCTTCTCGCAACTTGTAGTAAATAATGCGCCAAATAATACTACGGCAAATAATACTTTGAATAAATTTTTCATAATAAAAATGATTTAGGTTATTGTTTTAAATTAATATAATACTTTTGTTATTTTAATAACACAAATGTAGTACTGTTATTTTACTAACAAACAAATTTTCTCTGACAAAGTACGTATCTGTTATTGCGATAACACCTAGTTTAACAATGACTAATGTCATACTTAAAAAAAAAGGCAACCTATCACAAAAGATAAATTGCTAATTAAGTGTAGATTACGACTATAACCCTATTTTTTATTGGAAATAATATTACTAATCTGTGACGTTTGTATATCCTTTTTATTATCTATTTGTATATATTCTACTTTGTTTTTTACATATACATCAGTAATTAACCCTTCAATTTCTTGAATAGAACCATTTACGTTATTATATACTACCTTAACAAGAGTTTTACGCATACTTATTAGCTCCACTTGCTCATATAATCCACATGCTAATCTAAAATTATCATCTTCCATATTTATTATTATTAAGTTGTTACAGCAGTACTAATTCTTCAAGTTAACAATACTAATAGCCTATTATATTTTTTACTACATTCGTCAAACTAAAAATATTAATAACCAGTAGACAAAAGTCGTTTATTTTCTAGTGCATATCACTAAATATATATTGGAATTTGCTGCATAATTTATAATCCCTAACTAATGAAAATAACAATAACCCTAATTATATTCACTACTATACTCTCAATGTATACAACCGCTCAAACATCAAAAGTAAATTTAAATGCCATTGGTGATACTATTAATAAAACTAATAATATAGGAAACAAATATGGCGAATGGCAAATCCATAAAGGCTTGGTATTAGAAACTGGAAGGTTTGAATCAAATAAAAAGGAAGGTGTATGGGTAAAATATAATTTTGAAGGACGATTAGAAGTTATTCAAGAATACCATGGCGGAAAATTAAATGGTATAACTACTGTATTTGACCAGTTTGGTATGTTTAGAAACGAACTTCATTTTAAAAACAATAAACTACACGGAGTTAACTCATATTATAATAAAGACGCACAACTAGAATATAAAAAACACTATAAAAACGGAGAACTATACGGTAAATACGTAAGCTATTATACCAATGGAAATAAAAAGGAACTACATTATTATATTAATGGAAACAAAGACAGTATATCTACCTTCTATTTTGAAAATGGCATACCTAGAGTTATTCTAAATTACAAAAATGAAGCGCTAAACGGTGATTACACAACTTACTATAAATCAGGGGTAATAAAAAGCAATATGAATTATGTGAATAATTTGGCTCAAGGAAAATATTCTGATTTTCATGAAACCTCTAGAATAAAAACTGAAGGAACTTATAAAGATGATGAAAAAGATGGAAAGTGGAATTATTATAATGAAGATAAAAGTAAACTTAAAACAGAGACCTATAAAGAAGGGGAATTAATAAAAACTAAATCCTATTAAAATAGCTTTATGAAAATACTGTTAACTATAATTATAATCCTGACCTTAAACTATCAAAAAGGAAATGCTCAGAATATTCGTCAAATGAATATAAGCATTAATGATAGTATTATTCCTGATTATAATACCAAACATAGTGTTTATGGCAATATAGGATGGGGCTATGTTATTGGAAATATCTCAATAAATTATGAATACAAGATTTTTTATAATAAATCATTTGTAAACTCTTTTAGCCTGAAGGCTTCTGCAGGTTTATGGGCTGTTTGGTCAATATATGGGAGGCATATATCTATATCCACTGTTGCTATTTTCAACAGATTAGAGTTTGGGGTTGGGATTGTAAAACTAGATAATATGGATAGTCCAATTGGTTTTAGTAATAGAATGTATTTACCAATGAGTAATTTGGGATTTAGATATTCTAATCCTAAGAATGGTTTCCTATTTAGGACTGGTGTAAGTTATCCACAAGGTATATATGCTAGCTTAGGCTATAGTTTTTAAAAAGAAAGATTTCTACATAGTTTAGTGTGGGTTTTTAAAATAATAATACAACTAATATATTTAAATGGACATTTAAAATAGCAATATGAGAGAACTGTTTATTTTAATTATCATCCTGACCTTAAATTATCAAAAAGGAAATGCGCAGAATATTCGCCAAATGAATACTAATACTGACACTAAATCATGTTATATTCCAATTGCTAAGAATATAGTTTATGGAAATGTGAATTATGCAGTATTATTTAGTGGTGCTTCAATTAATTATGAGCGAACTATTTATTCAAATAAAAACTCCGTAATAAAACATTTAATGCTAAAGGCATCAGGGGGAGCTTTTACATACTACAGTTTTAAACATTTATCATTATCAACCGTAGCCCTACTATCAAAGAGTGATTACTACTTAGAGGTTGGATTTGGCATTGGTTACTTCATCTACCTAAATCCATCATTAGAAGGAGGTTTACTTCCATTAGCAAATATTGGCTACAGGTATCAAATATCAGAAGGCGGTTTTTTATATCGGATAGGAATTAGTTTCCCAGAAGGGCTATATGTTGGTGCTGGATATAATTTCTAAAAGAAAAAAGAGATAGCATAGCCATCTCTTTCTTAATTTTGGAAACATTTTTTTATTTCCTAATCTGTAAAATATCTCATAAACTGCGAGCGTTCTAACATCATAGGATTCTTAATATTCTTTTGGTTAAGTTTTCCTTTAAATTCCTCGATAGAATTATAGTTTTTGCTCTCCATCCATTTTTCTAATTCTTTAAGAATAACTGCTAAGTGATTATCTCCATTTATCATAAATGAAGATACCATTTGAGTAGTCGTAGCTCCGACTAATAAATTACTTATAACATCCTCAGATGTATGAATACCTGTAGAAGCTGACAAATCGCAATTTACTTTATCAGACAAAATACCCAACCAACGAAGCACATTTGCGTTATCATGAGAAGTTGTTTTATTAATACCTGAAACTACTTTTTCGCTATTAATATCAATCTTAGGCGAATAAAACTTATTAAACAATACTAATCCCTTAATATCAAGATTAGAAAGCTTTACCAAGAAATTAGCTAAGCCTGAGAAATAACTACCTAATTTAATTGATACTGGAATATCAACAACTTTAAGAAGTTTCTCGATAATATCGATATATCTCTGTTCTAAATCACGCCCAGTTGTTTCAACATTTGCAGGCATAATAAATAAATTCACCTCAAGAGCATCAGCTCCAGCAGCTTGTATTTTAGTAGCAAAATCAATCCATTCAGCATCATCAAAACAGTTGATACTTGCAATAATTGGAATATCAACAGCTTGTTTTGCCTCTTTTATCAAATTCAAATAATTAGTTACAGTATGTTTTTTAAGATAATAACCAATATAATTCTCGATATGATCATATGTACCAGAAATATTATTAACTCTTTCTGAGTTAATATCCATAAGAATTTGCTCCTCGAATAGTGATTTTAATACTATTGCACCAGCATTCTTATATTTTTTAATACTTTCTACTGAGTTTGTTATTTCAGAAGCTCCTACTATAATAGGATTTTGTATATCTAAACCCAAATATTTGGTTTCTAAATTCGCCATATTATTTTTATTTTATTTATTATATTGTAAAAACAAAGTTACAAAAAAATAGCACATAAAATACTAGTATCTATGTGCTACTCTACTTAGTAAGTAATTAGTAATCTACTTTAAAATTATCTACCTTGATTCAAAAATTCATCAATACTCATAGCACCACGGTGTCCGTTGGCTATACCATGAATAACATCTGGACCTTCGATAATATCACCACCAATAAATAGCCATGGCAATCCTTTAGCTTGCCAATCTTCATTAACAAGGATTCTACCACGAGGGCCAAATTCCATTTTAGCTTTTATATCTTCGCTCAAGTACGATAAATCCATTCCTTGACCTATAGATTCAATAACCATATCACCTTCAAAGATGCGCTCATCACTTTCATCAAATTTAGGATTAAAGCCTGTTTCATCAAATATAGAAAGACATTTCCATACTTTTAAACCAATAACTTTATCATCCTTTATTATAACCTCTTGTGGGCCATAGGCCGGAATAACATCGCAACCTTCTTCACGAGCTTCCACAATCTCTTCTCTATCAGCAGGCATATGCTCTTCATCCTCTAATGCTGTAGCTATTACATTAACTTCACCATATTTCTCCATTTGTAAACGAGCCATTGAACGAGTAATATCCATTGCTACATTACCACCACCAATTACTACGATTTTTTTCTCTACCGGCACAGGAGCTCCTGTAACTATATCGCGAAGTAAATCTACTGATTGGTATACATTTTTATGATCAGATCCAGGAATACGCGTACTTCTTCCTAAATGAAGACCAGTACCTGCATAAACAGCGTCATAATCGTCATTTAATTGTTGTAATGTAATATCAGTTCCTATATTTACATTATATTTAATATCTACACCAATAGAAAGGATATAATCAACATCTTTATCTATCTGATCGTATGGAAGACGATACGATGGAATACCATAACGCATCATACCACCAGCTTCAGGTAATTTTTCAAAAATAGTTACTGAATAACCTAATAACCCAAGGTAATAAGCAGCAGAAAGACCAGCAGGGCCTGAGCCAATAACTGCAATCTTCTTGTCGTTTTTCTTAATGTCCTTAGTATATAGTATTTCATTATACTTTTCTACATCAGCAGGAATCTGATCTGCAATATATCGTTTTAACCAACGTATAGATAATGCATCACCATTAACACCAACAGAACAAACATCCTCACATTTATGAGTACAAATACGTCCACATATTTCAGGAAGTGGATTTGTTTCGTATAGAATACGCATACCTTCTTCCATATCGTCATTACGAACTGCAGCTATATATTCAGGAATACCCATATGTGCAGGGCAAGTAGCAGTACATATACCACAAGATACACAACGATCAGCTTCCATTTCAGCTTGCTCTTTGGAATATCCCTTTACAAATTCAATAAAAGAATCTTTTCGTTCATCAGCATGAAGCTCTCCCATATGAACCCTTTTCTGTCCATAGAAATGATAATTTGGAACTGGTTTTTGCCAACCATCTTCCTTATCATCCCAAGATTTTTTATCTACACCAGGAGTATAAATAAACACTTCAGGATCAGCATCTACCCAAGTATATTCATTTGTAAGGTTTAACGAATTAGTTGTACAAATATCTACACAAAGAGCACACCAACAGCAACGACCATAGTCAATACGTGGTCTTAACCCACTATCTCCACTTTTGGTCTCAACTCCTTCAACAGGAACCATATCAATCGCTTGATTCTCGCAAATATCTTCGCAAGTACCACAACCGATACACATGTCTATATCATTCTTATGAAAACCTCTATAACGAGGTGCGGCCTCTCTTGTTAAAGGATCTTTAATTGTAACTGGATCCTGAACTACCTTACTCCAGGCAGTAAAAGGGGTTAATATATCTTTTATATTCATTGTAATAATGTTTATTCGTTTGTTGTTTCGCGTTTGTTGTTTCATGTTTGTTGTTTATCTTAAATCAATAATAACAACAAATAATAATCAACAAACAATTAACAGCGAGCTATCGCTCAATTTCCGGTGGACATGTTTGCAAAGAAACCATTGTAGCATGTACATCAGCTATATTTGTATTTATCAGCATTTTTTCCAAAACAGCAATTGCATGAGTATAACTTGGACCTCTAAGATTTACTCTTCGTGGTTTAGAACTGCCATCAGTAACATAATACATTCCGTATTCGCCTCTACCACTTTCAAGTTTCACATAAGTTTCACCTTTAGGAATTTTCCAGTGCAAAGCATTAGGCATATCACCTCTTATATCACCTTTTTCAGGCATCTTAGCCATAATTTGGCGAATAAGATCTACCGTTTGAACTAACTCTTGCCAACGAACCCAAGTACGGGAATATACGTCGCCATCAGTAGCCGTTGGAGGATCAAAATCTAATTCACTATATTTAAGGTAAGGATTATCTTTTCTTACATCACGCTTTACTCCAGAAGCACGAGCGTTAGTTCCCACAATTCCAAACTTATCAATCCATTCTTTAGGAATAACAGCGCTGCCTACAGCACGAGATTTAAAAACAGAATTATGAAAAATTAATTTTCTAATACGTACAATAAAATCGTCAATATCAGTAAGATTATCTTCCATGCGCCTTTTAAAACCACTAGGTAATAAACCACGCACACCACCAGGAATTATATACATATGGTAAACACGTGCACCTGTAAGCTCTTCAAAACGGTCTAATATTAAATCTCTAAGATAAACTCCCCACTGTACTCCTATTCCAAGAGAATAAGTACCTGCCTGACCAGGAACACCACGAAGCAAGCCTTGTAATCTAGCCATTTCTAATGCAAGAGTACGAAGCCACTCAGCCATTTCAGGCACTCTATCAGTAAGCCCTGATAACTCCTCAGTTGAACGAGCAATTAAATACTCATTAGTATCTGGCTCGGCAACACACATACGTATAGAAGTTGGAAAACCCTGAACAAACAAGCGTCTTTCAATTAACTTCTCAAAACCACGGTGTAAGTATCCAACATGAGTTTTAGCTTGAACTATTTCGTCGCCACCAAGTGTCATTTCTACTGCCATATTACCAGTAACACCAGGGTGGTTAGGTCCTAACCAAATTTTAGTATATTTTTGAGATGACAAATCAACATCTAAAGTGCCGTCATCTTTCATAGAAGGATATTTACTCCTATCTGGTTGAAAAAACTTATTGCTCATCTTTATTCTTTTTAGCGGTTACTGGTTGTTTTGGGTATAATTTTTCGCGCATATAAGTCGCAGGATCATAAGACTTACGACCTTCACGCATAAAATATGTTTCTTCAGCATATTTATTTGTATCAAAATCACGACGCATATGTGGCATATCATCCCAACCTTCTACAACGAAGTCTTCGTCTACTCGTGGGCTACCAGGAAAATCAATTCCGAAAGCCTCTTTCAACTCACGTTGGTATGTCCAAATTTGCTCCCATAAATGGTGAGCAGATTGCATTACTGCATTATCACGATCAATAGCTACCTTAATTCCAAATTCTGTTTTAGTCTCAGGATTATTAAGGAGGTAAAGAAGTTGAAACTTTCCATCCTCTATCCAGTCCACACAACTCATTAGTGTAAAATGTGCATAACCTTCATAGTCGCGCATATATGTAACCATATCTATGGCTAACTCTTTATCTACATAAGCAAACACAAGATTATCACGCTGCTGCACAACCTCTTGCAAATTATACTTTGTACTTACTCTTTCTATTAAACTCTTCATTATTGAAATATTAGAAGTTTATAATTTACCAGTTATAGTCTGGCATATTCCAATCCTTAATTACTTTCTTTTGATTAGCTTTATACTCATCAAAATTCTCAGCGTATAGATTTGCACCTTCACCTTTTCCACTTTTTATAATCTCTTTAAGTTTTACAAAACCTGCTAAAAGAGCTTCTGGACGTGGCATACAACCAGCAATATATACATCTACAGGCATATATTTATCTAGGCGATTGATGGTGCTATAGCTATCGTAATACATTCCACCGTTAATAGTACAGCTTCCTAAAGCTATAACATATTTTGGAGAAGGCATTTGCTCATAACTCCTGATAACTCTTTTAAGAGTCTTTACCGAAAGGTAACCAGAAATAATAAAAGCATTTGATTGGCGTGGTGTTGGTCGCATTTGCACACCAAAACGGAATGCATCAAAACGTGGAGTCATTAGTGGTGGAATTTCGATGCTTCCACAACCTGTTCCAAAACCTAATACCCAAATACTCTCGGCACGTGCCCAATTTAAGAATTTTTCTACCACCCCTTTATTTGGTTTTTCAACCGATGGTTTCTCTCCACTAAAGTAATCATATATAGGATTTACTTTAATAATAGAACCATCTGGAGCAATAACTTCTCTCTCTTCATCTTCAGGACGAACAAACGACTTTTCTTCTTTAGTAGAAGCGTTAGCCTCTGCTTTTTTTAGAAGCTCGTTCATCTTATCATTCATATCTAATTCTGACATAATACTCTAAATTAAAAACTATAGATTAATATAGCAATGATACCTAATACAAGTGGCAATTTGAAAAACCAAACTACTGACTGTTCTATTCTAAAACGCGGGAATACAACTCCAACAAAAATAGAATAGAAATATATTAAGAATGTTTTTATTATAAATTCAATCCAACTAGTAGCACCACCAAAAACAAGGTTCATAAATAATGCAGCTTCCATTACGTGAATAATAGCACCACTACTCATAAGTATACCAAGGTAACTACCATGATATTCAGTTGGAGGACCAATAGGAATTTCGTTCGGAGCTTTAACCAAATTAAAAGGAGAATGTCCAAAAGCACCCAATGCTGCAAGCATGATAGCTGCTGATGCTACAGGGTTTGTAAACAAAGTCCAATTTAGAATTCCACCTTGTTGAGCATTAGCAATATCAACTAGTGATAAAGTTTGATATTGAATTGCTAAAGATAAAATACCTAAAGTAAGAGGAAGCTCTACAGCAGCATGCTGTGCAAGACCTCGACCAATACCAATAGCAGAGTGAGGCTGTCCACCTTCACCAGCTCCTAAAGCCATACCTAACATACCAAACAATTGAAAATAAAGTATTAGTATAATATCTCCCTGAAAGGAGAAATTTAACCAATGTTCGTTACCTATCCCAACAAGAGCTGGCATAAAAAGGAACATTCCCACTGCTCCAGTTAATCTGAATACAGGCCCTAAGTAAAACATAGTACCATGGGAAAGTGTTGTTCTAACACCAGCATTTTTAACTAGATCAATCCATGGTTGATAGATTGGTATTCCGTGGCGTCCAGCCACACGAGCAACAATCTTTCTAAAAGTTGCGCTCATTAACATTCCCCAGTTCAATACTAAAAATAAACCTAGAAATGTATATCCTAATTGTGCATAAATAGTCATAATTATAAACTTCCTCCAATTGTTATAAAAAATAGAACAATGATAAACAGAACAATATGTAATATATACGACTGTCCGTTACCGCTATATACTCTACGAGCAAAACCTGCTGTTTCGAATACAATATTTGTCATCCACTCCCAGAATTTTTCAAAATAAGGAAGAGTCATAGGCCATACAGCTTTGTAAAACCCTGCATACATATTATATGCTATATGTGTTGTTTCTGGTCTCTCAGGACGTTCTCCAGAGAAAACCACGTCAAACTGTTTGATTTTATGGGCTTTACGTGTAATCATTAATAATACACCTAGAACCAACATAAATATTATTCCAATAGTAATCATTACCCCAGTTCCTGTCCAGTATCCAAGTTGAGTATATGCATAAGCACCTTCCCAACGCAAACCTCCTTGTGGAAAGTAATTAGCAATAATATCGCCAAGTGGTTGCAATACCCATTGTGGCTTAGCAGCAAACACCATTAAACCCGCAATTAACGTATATATTGGAATAATAAACCATATCGAAATATCTTTAACATTTCTATGGTTATCTTTTAATTGACCAAGAAATACTGTATGTATTAAACGGAATAAGTATAAGAATGCAAGTCCACCCGAGAAGAATACAATTGCTCCCTGAAAATACCATCCTTTTTCGAGTACAGCATTATAGAACAACCATTTTCCAGTAAAGCCTGACAATGGAGGCACACCCGAAAGAGCAATTATACCAATTAAAACAGCAATAAATGCAATTGGCATTCTTTTAATTAAACCACCCATCTCGTACATATTATGAGTACCAACACGTAGCACTACTGCTCCAATAGTTAAGAAAAGCACTGCCTTATACATAAAGTGGTTGATTGTATATGTAAAGCCTGTTAACCAACCTAAGTGGGTCATTATTGCAAAAGCAAATATTATATAACCAAGTTGACCTATTGAAGAATAAGCAAGTAGACGTTTTGCATCTTCCTGAAAAACAGCACCAATATTACCAACCAAAGCAGTAATAGCTCCTACCCAACCAAGGATATATGCAATTGTGCTTAAATCGAAATCTGATTTACTCATTCCAATTAATGCAAGTACAACCCCAAATACACCAGCCTTAAGCAGTATTGCCGACACCATAGGTGACACATCACTCTCCGCCTCACCGTGAGCACCAGGCAACCATATATGAAGACCAACTGAGGCCGTCTTTGTAAGGAAACCTACTATTAATAGTCCATATGCCCAATTAGGGAAATATTGAATATTATTAAGAATGTCTATAGACAAGAAGTCTTGTCCTATTCCTGCAATACTAAATCCTGCAAGAATTGCATAAGCACCACCAATACTAAAAAGCATATAACTTAGTGCATGTGGCATTGATTTTTTACCTCTAATAATTAAGAAATATGAACCAGCAGTCATCAACTCCCATCCATAAAAGAATCCTAATGTTGTTTGTGCTTCAATAAGCGCGGTTAAACCTGCATACATAAGTATTGCAACAGGATAGAATCCTCTACGAATTCCTTTATAACTATATCCTGCAATTA
>JAGLDA010000106.1 GCA_023145955.1 Bacteroidales bacterium | reverse complement strand
TCACCTTTAATAGTCATTCCATACCAACGGAAAAGATAAATTGCTTCAAAAAATGAACCAATAAGAATAACTGCTATCCAGCTAAATCCACCAACATTGGCAAGGTTCATAATAAACTCCCATTTACCAAAGAATGATGGAAATGGAGGAAATCCTATAAGAGCAAAAATAAATGTTCCCATTAGGAATAGCATAAATGGCTTGCGACGAATAATTGCCCACTCTTCAAGTTTAAGAGCTTTAACCATTCCTATTAACCAGAAGAAACCCGATTTAGCAAGTACATTTGTTAAAAGAATTGTAATAACAATAAATTCTAGATTATCACCTAAATACTCTCTAAGTCCCATAATCATCAATAAAAGTCCTAATTGACCAATTGAAGAGTATGATAATAAACGACGAGCATATTTTTGCTTAACAGCAAAAAGATTGGCACCTACAAAAGTAAATGCACCAATTAAAGCTATTGGGTAGTTCCATTGAGGACCAGCAATAAGTAATAACTTATAAAGCATATAATAAGATGCTGTAGCTGTAGCTGTAGAAATCAATGCTGAGAAACCTTGATGCGAACCTTCGTAAACATCCAATCCCCAGCCATTAGCAGGGAAAGGTTTCATTTCGAGAATTGCTGCAATCATAACTAAAAACAGAGCAACACTTCCGCCTACTCCTATTAAATTAGGATTCCCTATTAAGTCATCGATATATAAACTTCCTGTGAAGAAGTAAACAAATATAATTCCCAATAAAAAAATACTAGAGATTACACTTGTAGCTAGCATATATTTAAAACCAGCTCCAACAGTACGATTACCATCTTCTATAAGAATTAGTCCTGCCGTTGCAATTGCTGTTATCTCAAGGAAAACAAACAAGTTAAAAAGGTCACGACTCATAATTACCACATTAAGCCCCATAAGGAACACAATGTATACAACGTATGCGTTTCTTCCTTTTCTTCTAAAGTTAAAGAATAAATAAATTCCTCCAAGAAGTCCCAAAAAGTTCACAATTGTTGTAAGAAAAGCTTCATTATACCCCATAAGTAAGTTAATAGAGTATGGAGCAGTAAAGCCTGCTGTACTAATTACCTCAGCAACTTGATTTCCTGAGGAGAAAGCCCAAAGCCATCCACCAGAAACATAAGTCATAAAAGCAATTGTAAAAAGGGATAATAAACCTGTGAAGTTTTTTCCCAGTTTTCCTAAAATTCCGATTAAGAAGCCAACTCCTAGAGCAGCTGCTACAATATAAATTGGATCTACCATTTCAAATCATTAAAGTCGTTAATTTCTAGAGATTTCTTCGCTTTAAACAACTTCATTGCATAAGCTAATAATAAAGCTGTAACGCCAAAGCCAATTACAATGGCTGTAAGCACTAGAGCTTGAGGTACAGGGTCAACAATCGCGTTTAAAACATTATGATTTTCCAATTGTGATACCGAACTATCAATAATTGGAGCCGTATGTCCTTTTACATAACCCAATGCAACCATTACTAAATTTATTCCTGTATTAAGAATTGTAAAGCTTACAATAATCTTAATAATATTTTTTTGCTGAAGAATACCCCAGAATCCAACTATAACAAGCAAGAAACCAATAAGTAATCCTATTTTTCCTAATTCCAAAGTTTCCATATCTATACTTCTTTTTGTGATTTTTGATACATATTCAGTATATTTGAAAGCTCAGCACCTACCTTTAAGCCAACAAGGCTATAAATAATAGGTATTGTACCCGCACTAAAAATAGTTCCAAACTCACCAAGTCCGTAACCGTCTAAAGTACTATCCAAGAAACCTCCGCCAAGAACGATACCCAGCACACCAATTAATACAACTGAAACACCTGAGATACTCTCAACCCAAATAATAACGTTATGATTAATTGTCATATTTGGATTAGCCATAATAGCTAATACAACGGCCGATGCTATAATTGCACCTCCTTGAAAACCTCCACCGGGAGTAAGATGACCATTAATAAACACATAAATACCAAAAAGAAACATTAATGGTATTAATAGTTGAGAAGCCGTTTTCAGTAATTCTGATGTACCTCTATGAATAATTACTCTCTCTTCATCTTCTTTACTTAGTTTCAAAAAGAAAGAGATAATTGCAGCAGTAAGAAAAAGTATTGTAATTTCTCCTAATGTATCAAACGAACGATAAGAAACTACAACTGCAGTAACAAGGTTAGCTGCACCTACTTCACTAGCTCCATTTTCTGCATAATGGGCTGCGATGCCTGTAAGCTCAGTTTGTGGTTCATAGCTATTGTATAAATTATAAAAAATAAATCCAAAGCTAGCCAAAACAAGCGCTATTAAAAAATTTCTAAGCATTTTGTCTTTTAATTTTATTTAATACATAAAAGAAAATTAACGTTGAAAGTCCACTACCTATAGCGGCCTCAGTCATTGCAACATCGGGAGCCGACATCAATAAAAAAAGCACAGAAGCAAACAAACTTACAACTCCAGCAGCAATTATTGCCACGGATAACTTATTATTGAGAATAGCTATTACAGCCATTATCAGCATAATAGAGCCTATTCCAATAGCTATTACACTATAAATTATTTCATTATTCATCTTTAGGTTCCTCCACAATTTTATTATTAATATCTTCTCTTAATTTATCAACTGTAGTAAGTTTTGATAAAGGTATCTTCATTGCATAGGCAGCACGCATTAATACGTGTGACGATACAGGATTAGTAAGTATTATAAATACTACTAATACAGCAAATCTTCCTACCCAATTAATTTCTACCCAATTTTCGTAGGTCATTAATGCCAATCCAATAAACGACAATATTGCACCTAGTGTAGAGGCCTTTGTTCCTGTTTGTACTCGATTATATACATCAGGCATTCGAAGCAAACCTATTGCAGCAGTCAAAAGACTAAACGAGCCCATCAACAAGAATATCTGACCTATTATTTCCAAAGTTTCTTTCATATTATAACCCTCCTTGTATATATTTGGCAACAATAACAACCCCTAAGAAACTCAGAAAGCCATATACTACTGCTACGTCTAAATAAATAGCACGGTTCGACAAAAAAGCTATAACACCTATCATAACTAACGAAGTGACTGTCATAGAATCAAACGCTACAACACGATCTACTACTGATGGTCCTTTTACAAACCTAATCAGTCCTGCTAGCAATGTTGCCATCAACATTGCTATAGAAATATAAATTACTATATTATCCATACATTACCTCCAATAACTTTTCAAATTTCCTTACAATTGCATTTGTTGCTCCCTCTACATCTTCACTTTCAACATCAATCCAGTGTATATACATAGCATCATCATTTATCTCAATGGTAAATGTACCTGGTGTTAAAGTAATAGAGTTGGCAAGAATTAACCTAGCCATTTTAGATTTAAGGGTAGTTTCTACTTTTACAATACCAGGATTTATTGGCATCGAAGGAGAAAGAACTCTTCGCGTTACATCTATATTTGCTTTTACCAATTCTATCATGAATACAATAATGTACCAGAAAAAATACGCAAAAGCCTTAGGTGTAAGGTTAATCTCATTAAAGAGTGTGCAACTATTACATAGTACAATTGATAACGCAAGCGATATACCTATACCTAACAAAACACTACTCATATCCAATGACCATGTCAAGAGCATCCACCCTATCATAATCACTAGAAACGAAACAAATATGTTTTTGATTTTCATAAAAATTATATTATAAATTAAAGATTTTTAATGATTTACATCTAATAATATAAAACTTACTGTGAACCAATTTAGTTCTGCAAGCTTTTCCAAAATTTAAGACACAAAAATATAAAAAATAATACTTGTATATCTTTTTTAGAATGATGTTCGATACATTTAAATATATATACATAATCTAAATGAAAGCAACTTATCTCATATTTTAAATTATCTTTGAAAAAACAACCATATTCTTATAAAACATTCTTAACAATTCTATATAAAATGTTATATTTTTATTACTGAATATTCATGCGCATAAAGCATTATAACCTTCATTCCTTTTAATAAGCAAAACATTATATCATAACCTCATTTTCAGCTTTATATATGTATTTAAGAGCAATATTTAGAACTTACTATAATAATAAATAGATAAGTATTTTTTTGTATTTTGCAATAAAAATACACAAAACTAAACACATACAATATTATGCTTTAAATAAATAAATAATAAGCCAACTATTAGTGAAAAAAGTGCATTTACTTACTTAAATACAAATTAGAAGCTCTAAAATACTCAATTAATCTCATTCTAAACAAGCACTGTTTTTCAAATAACTTTTATGTTATTTATTTAACATTTTTGAGTTTTACATCCTGTATATTAACTCCTTAAGTATATTTTATGAGATTTGTTAGTTTCAAACATGTTTTTATTTATTAAATAAGATAAAATACCTTAATTTTTTTTAGCATATTTGTAGTAATAAATAAATCGCTTTTGTTATATATGGCAAAAGTGTTAAAGTGTTAACAATCATAGTTTTCTTATGACAATGAATATCAAAATAAAGAAAGGTTATGACATAAAACTCAAGGGTATTGCACAAAAAGAAGTGCAAAATCTGCAAACGAGTCATTATGCATTAAAGCCTACCGACTTTCATGGATTATTTCCAAAACTGTTGGCAAGAGTAGGAGATAAAGTAAAAAGAGGTACTCCTGTTTTCTTTGATAAAAAAAGAGATTACATTAAAATTCCTTCTCCTGTAAGCGGAACCATTACTGAGATAGTAAGGGGTGCTAAGCGTAAGATGTTAGAAATTAGAATTGAGTCTGACGGTAATGATGATTTTGTTTCATATACAAAAGCACAACCCAGTACTTTAGATTCTAAAGCTATTACTAAACAGCTTATTGAAAGTGGCTTATGGTCATTCATTCGTCAACGACCATACACTATTATTGCAAACCCTGAAGATAAGCCAAAGGCTATATATATTTCAGGTTTTGACAGTGCTCCTTTAGCTGCTGATATAGATTATACTCTCGAAGGAAAAGAAGATGCTTTTCAGGCAGGTATTGATGCATTAGCAAAACTAACTGATGGCAGTATTAATCTTGGATTAGATGCGAAAGCGGATTCAAAGTTTTTTAGCAAAATAAAAAACATAGAGATAAATACTTTCTCTGGACCTCATCCTGTTGGTAATGTAGGAATTCAAATCCACAACACCTCTCCTATTAATAAAGGAGATATTATATGGGTAGTACGTCCTCAAGATGTAGCAACTATTGGTGACTTATTTCTTACTGGAGAGTATAAATCAGAAATCACAATAGCCCTTGCTGGATCAGAAGTCTTATCGCCACAGTATTACAAAATAAATCGTAGTGCATGTGTATCTGAATTCATTAAAGACAAAATTAAAACCGAAGGAGAAAATCGTTTCATAAGCGGTAACGTACTTACTGGTGATAATATTGGTAATAATGGATCATTATCATACTACCATAACTCTATTACCGTAATACCTGAAGGAAATAAATTTGAATTTTTTGGCTGGTTAATTCCTAGTCCCAAAAAGCATAGTTTCTATAGAACAGCATTCTCTTGGTTAACTCCTAATAAAGCATATTCTTTAAACACCAACTTAAATGGTGGTGAGCGAGCTTTTGTATTTACAGGACAAATGGAGAAAGTGTTGCCAATGGATATATTGCCTATACAACTTATCAAGTCTATTATGATTAATGATATTGATATGATGGAAAATTTAGGAATTTATGAAGTTGATGAAGAAGATTTAGCTTTATGTGAATACATAAGCACTTCTAAAATTAATATTCAGAAGATCCTTAGAGATGGTTTAGATGATTTACGTAGAGAAATGAGTTAATTAAAACGATAATTTAATTATAGATGAAATTTATTAGAAATATATTAGACACAATAAAGCCTCACGTGCAAAAGGGAGAGAAGTTTCAAGCCTTCCACTCCATGTATGATGCCGCTGATACTTTATTTTTCACTCCAGATATTGTAACAACATCTGGAAGCCACATTCGTGATGGTGTGGATATGAAACGTTCAATGTTTATTGTAGTGATTGCTATGATTCCAGCTCTGCTATTTGGCATGTGGAACTCTGGCAATATGCATTATACTTCAATGGGAGAAACTGTTACTATGATGGAGGCCTTTATGTATGGCTTTTGGCAGGTACTTCCAATTATTATTGTTTCGTATGTAGTAGGATTAGGAATTGAAATTATGTTTGCCCAAGGTAGAGGTCATGAAGTAAATGAAGGATTCTTTGTTTCGGGAATGCTGATACCTCTTATTGTACCAGTATCTACACCTCTATGGATGGTTGCTGTAGCTGTTGCATTTGCAGTAGTATTTGGCAAAGAAGTTTTTGGAGGTACAGGAATGAACATTGTAAACCCAGCACTATTAACTAGAGCGGTACTTTTCTTTGCATACCCTTCAGCAATGAGTGGAGATAAGGTGTGGATTGCAGAAAAAGCAGATGCTTTTTCAGGAGCAACACCACTTGCTGAATTAACAGCAGGTAGCGAGGCAGGAATTAGCCACCTCGAAATGATTGTTGGAAACTATGCTGGCTCTATTGGAGAAACTTCAATTATTGCTTTAGCAATAGGAGCTTTTATTCTTTTAGTAACTGGAGTAGGAAATTGGAAATTAATGTTTTCATTCTTTATTGGTGGTTTAGTAATGGGCGGAATACTTCACGGTATTGCTGACTCATTTCCTGACAATACATATTTACAACTTTGCCCATGGGAACATCTATTAATTGGAGGTTTTGCTTTTGGCGGTGTATTTATGATTACTGACCCAGTAACGGCAGCTCAAACAGAAACAGGCAAATGGATATACGGCTTTTTAGCAGGATTTATAGCTATACTTGTTCGTGTACTCAACCCTGCTTACCCAGAAGGTGTAATGTTAGCAATACTATTTATGAATGTATTTGCTCCAACAATCGACTTCTATGTAGTAGAATCCAATGTAAAGAAACGACTTAAACGTGCTAAACTTAGCGCTTAACCATTAAATAATTTATAGATATGAACAAGAACAGTAATTCATACATTTTTATTTATGCTTCGGTAATGGTTGTATTGGTAGCGGTAATACTTACCTCCGCCAACCTTGCGCTAAAACCTTTGCAGGATAAAAATAAAGAAAACGAAAAGATGATCAACCTATTGAGCTCAATAGGAATTGATGCCGATGCAAATAATGCATCAGAGCTATACTCAAAACACCTGAAAAAAGAGGTGATAATTAATGAGAACGGAGAAGAACTTAGCACTTATGCTAACGGAGAACTTACTGGTAGTAAACGTGCTTTTGGTGTAAACCTAAAGACTGCATTATATAATGCAGGTAAAGGGGAAGTAGCCATGCCATTATTTGTAATGGATAATAACGGTGAAACATATTATGTGATTCCTCTATTTGGAAAAGGCCTTTGGGGACCTATTTATGGAAACATATCTATAGAGTCGGACAAAAACACTGTGGCTGCAGTAAACTTTGGTCACGATAGTGAAACTCCGGGTTTGGGAGCAGAAATTATTCTTCCTGCATTTACTGATGAGTTTAAGAATAAACAAATTTTTAAAGATGGTGAGTTTACATCTGTTAGCGTTGTAAAAGGCGGTGTAGATATGCAAACTAAAGTTGCCAAAGAGAATGGCGTAGATGCTATATCTGGAAGCACACTAACTTGTGATGGAGTAACAGATATGCTTCATGATTGTATGATTAATTATGTAAAATACTTAAAACAGGAGGATAAATAGATATGGCAGAAGAAAAAGAACCAATGTTCTCACCAAAGAACATCAAACTGCTAACAAATCCAATTAACGTGGATAACCCTATTACTAAACAGGTACTAGGAATTTGTTCGGCTCTAGCAGTAACAGTAAAACTTGAGCCAGCGATAGTAATGTCATTATCAGTACTTGTGGTACTATCTTTTGGTAATGTTATTATCTCTTTTATGCGAAATGGAATTCCTTCTCGTATTCGTATCATTGTTCAACTTGTAGTAATTGCAGCATTAGTAATTCTAGTTGACCAAGTACTTAAAGCTTATGCTTATAATGTAAGCAAGCAACTTTCTGTATTTGTTGGTCTTATTATTACCAACTGTATTATTATGGGTCGTTTTGAGGCTTTTGCTATGACAAACAAACCATGGCCAGCATTTCTTGATGGATTAGGTAATGCATTTGGCTATGCTTGGATTCTTGTGGCGGTAGCTTTTTTCCGTGAATTATTCGGAACTGGCTCACTTATGGGACTTCAAATAATTCCAGATTCATTTTACGAAATAGGATATGTAAATAACGGATTAGTATTACTACCTCCTATGGCATTATTTGCTGTAGCAACTATTATATGGGTTCAGCGCTCTCGTAATAAAGACTTAGTTGAAGATTAATTTGATAACATTTTAAAGAAAAAGATATGCAAGAATTAGTAAATATATTTGTAAAATCCATGTTTGTTGATAATATGGTGTTTGCGTACTTCCTTGGAATGTGTTCCTATTTGGCAGTATCAAAAACAGTAAAAACTTCAGTAGGACTTGGTGCCGCAGTAATATTTGTACTTATTATTACTGTACCTGTTGACTACTTAATGGTTAAATACCTTTTAGCACCAGGCGCATTAGTATGGCTTGGACCTGAATACGCTAGCATAGACCTAAGCTTCCTTAGCTTTATTATGTTTATTGCTATTATAGCTTCAATGGTACAATTAGTAGAAATGATTGTTGAGAAATTCTCTCCAACATTATATGCTTCATTAGGAATCTTCTTACCTCTAATTGCAGTAAATTGTGCAATATTAGGAGGCTCTTTATTTATGCAACAACGCGAATATCAAAGTATCTGGGAAGCCACTTCTTTCGGCTTAGGATCTGGTATTGGTTGGTTCCTTGCTATTGTAGCAATTGCAGCAATTCGTGAAAAAATTCGATACTCAAATGTTCCTGCCCCACTTCGTGGACTAGGTATTACTTTCGTAATAACAGGGCTTATGGGTATTGCTTTTATGACTTTTATGGGTATTAAATTATAATAATATAAAGATATGATATTAGCAGAAATTTCAACAACCACTGTGATAATAATTAGCGTTGCTGCCTTTTTAGGAGTAATGCTACTATTGGTGAGCATACTGCTTTATGCAAAGAAAAAGCTTACTCCTCAAGGAAAAGTAACTCTTACTATTAATGGAGAGCGTAAAATAGAAACTGACCCTGACGGCACCCTTCTAACTAAAATGACCGAAGAAAAGATTTTTCTTCCATCGGCTTGTGGTGGTGGTGGTACTTGTGGCATGTGTAAAGTACAAGTACACGAAGGCGCAGGAGATATACTTCCTACAGAAACAGGCTTCTTTACTCGTAAAGAAGCTGCCAATGATTGGCGCTTAGGCTGCCAAGTAAAGGTCAGAGATAATATGGAAATAGAAGTTCCAGCAGAGATATTTGGTATTAAGAAATGGGAATGTGAAGTTGTTTCTAACGATTCAGTAGCTACATTCATTAAAGAGTTTGTGGTACGTCTTCCTGAAGGTGAAAACATGGACTTCCGCTCTGGTGGATATATCCAAATTGATGTGCCTAAAATCACTATTAATTATAAAGACATGATTATTGGTGATGAATATAA
>JAGLDA010000105.1 GCA_023145955.1 Bacteroidales bacterium | reverse complement strand
ATTGCATCTAACTGGATGAGTGCAGCATCATTTTTAGGAATGGCAGCACTAATGTATGGTACTGGTTATAATGGTCTTGCCTATGTTATTGGTTGGACAGGTGGTTACGTTCTGTTACTTATACTAATGGCTGGCCAAATTAGGAAATACGGTAAATATACCGCTGCTGATTTTATTGGCGATCGCTACTACTCTAAGTCATTACGTATTACTGGTGCAATTGTGGCTATTCTTATTTCTATTGCTTATTGTGTAGGGCAATTTGGTGGTATTGGCTTATTATTTCAATGGATACTTGGTATTCCATATGCATGGTCGGTTGTAATTGGTGGCTCGGTGGTTCTTACTTATACGCTAATTTCTGGAATGCTTGGTGTTACAAAAAATATGCAAATACAATATGTAATAATCATTATTTCTTTTATAATACCTCTATTCGTACTTACTTATAAGTTTGATTATTTTTGGTTGTTACCACAAATTGGTTATGGCTCTGTAGTTACTGATATAGTAACTGGAATTCCTGCTCCAGAGATTACAAATATGGTAAATTCTTTTGGAAATGATTTTGCGATTACTCCTAGTCCTGAGTATGCAATGCCTTGGGATCCTTCTTCGGGTCAAACTTTCTTCCAGTTTATGGCAATTACTTTTTCTTTAATGGTTGGTACTGCTGGTTTGCCACATGTTATTCAACGGTTTTATGTTGTTCCAAAAATTAGCGATGCAAGATGGTCGGTAGTATGGGGTTTATTCTTCATTAGTATATTATACTGGAGTGCACCGGTTTACTCTGCATTGGGTACAATCCTTTCTGCTAGCCCTGAGGTTGGCAAACTGTCCAAAGATGCTATTGTTGTTTATACTGCTCAGCTTGGTAATATTAATCCACTTATTGTTGGTTTATTAGCTGCTGGAGGTGTTTCTGCTGCTTTCTCTACTGTTTCAGGGCTTCTTGTTGCTGGTGCGTCAGCATTCTCACACGATTTATATGTGAAAGTTATAAACCCTGATTGTTCGCCAAAAAAACAACTTAGGATGGCTCGTTTAGCAACTGTTTTAATGGCTATTATTGTTTCTTTACTAGCTTTGCTGAAACTTGCTTTAATAGGTCAATTAGTTGCCGTAGCATTCTCTCTAGCAGGTTGTACCATATTTCCATTATTTCTTCTAGGTATTTGGTGGAGTGGCTCCAATAAGCAGGGTGCCATATGGGGATTAATAGTTGGTGGTGCAGTTTCGTTAATTGCAATTACTTACTTTGTTTCTCTAAAACTTGGTTTTTCATTGCCTTACGAAGAGTTTATGAATTATTGGCTTGGTGCATGGTACTTTGCTTGGATTGGTGCTCCTCTTGCTATTATTACTAATATTGTGGTTTCTAAATTTACCGAGGAAACTCCTATGGAAATTAAGAAATTCTTAGTGGAAAATGTACATAGTTAGTATATTATATCTTTATGAATAGATTATTAAATATGAAAAAAGGGACAATAACAGTCATCATTTCGATGACTGTTATTTCTTTGATTGGACTATCCATTGCATGGATATATTATGCCAATATTAATAATGCTGAGGACCCACGAGTAATTGATGCCAAGCTGAAGTATAATTCTTATAATTCAATTGTACAAACAGGAGCTTATGACCAAGGGCTGCTTATATTGGATTCTATTGCCGATATTTATCAAAAATATGATGATTATAAAAACTCGTACGAAATGGGAGTTGTGCTAAATAATAAGGCTGCAATATATCTTACTTTGGCACTAGCTATGAATGATGGTATCGAGAAAAATGCCTTATTGGAATCTGCTGATATAAATGTAAAGCAAAGTATTACTATTTATGAAAATTGGCTATCAGATTTTGGTGATTTATCAGATACTGAAATTCGGAACAAAATCGAGTTTATATACAATAATAGTAAATATGCATTTGATAAAGAGCAGATTAATAATTATATTGATAAACGTATTAGTGATATAGAATTAGCACAGCGCGAAACCGTAAGGCGTTTGTCTGTTAGCTATACGAACTTAGGAATTGTATTGCGCAATAGAAATGAAATAGAACAGGCTTTGAATAATTATAAAAAAGCTATAGAATTATGGAGTAAAAACCTTACTGCAGAAAATAATATTAACTTAATTTTGGGTAGACCATTAAAGGAGCAAAGTACTCTCGAAAGGCTTTTTCCTGATCAAAAATAAATAATTAATTCAATAATTATGATTAAAAATTTACTAATCCTCTTGATAGTTGTTTTACCAGTATTTTCTTATGCGCAGAAGGTAGAAAAAGAAGAAATAAAACTAAAAGTATATGGCTTTATTAAGAATGATTTCTTTGTGGATACACGCCAAACTGTCTCTGCAAGGGAAGGTCATTTTTTGTTATTTCCAAAATCAGTTGTACATGATGCCGATGGTGTTGACATTAACGATGGAGCTAATTTTAATTTCCTATCCATACAAAGTAGAATTGGATTAAGTATTGTTGGTGGCAATATTCTAAATGCAAAAGTATCGGCAAAATTAGAGGGTGATTTTTTTGGACAGCTCAATCCTAATATTAACCTTTTTAGATTGCGACATGCATACGTAAAGCTAAACTGGACTTCTACAGAATTATTATTGGGACAATATTGGGTTCCTATGTTTATTACGGATTGTTTTCCGGGTACAATTTCCTTTAATACGGGAGTTCCTTTTCAGCCTTTTGGAAGAAGCCCACAGATTAGACTTACTCATAAAATAGGTAAATTGAAGCTTATCGCTGTTGCCAATTCGCAAAGAGATTATGTAAGCCGAGGGCCAAATCCTGCTGCTCCAGCCACCTCATTGCCAAGTAGTAATTATATTAGAAATGCTGCTATGCCAGAGCTTAGTGCACAGGTACATCTTAAGCCTAATGCCAAAATATGGCTTGGGATAGGAACTAGTTATAAAAATATAGTACCGCAGATTGTAACTCCACAAAATTATAAAACTAGAGAAGGTGTTGGCAGTATGAGCTCCATTGCTTTTGCTAAGTATAAAGCTAAAAAGTTTACCGTAAAACTTCAAGGAGTATATGGGCAAAATATGGCCGATGTACTATCAATAGGAGGGTTTGCAGTTCTCGATTCTACGGATATAACCAAAGGCTATGTTACATATACACCGATTAATACAATGTCGGCTTGGGCTGATATACATACCAATGGCAAAAAGTTTAGCGTAGGTATATTTGGTGGTTTTTCTAAAAATCTTGGTGCTAGTAAGGAAATTAATGGGCCTGTATATGGTTTAGGAACTACCATCGAAAGTGTTTATAGAGTTTCTCCAAGAGTAATATACAAATCTAATAATGTAAAATTTGCTTTAGAAGGAGAATATACCGTGGCTAATTATGGAGCCACACGCGATAGTAAAGGTGTTCCAACCGACATTACATCAGCAGGTAATTTTAGGTTGTTATTCTCTTGTTTTTACATTTTTAGCAACTAATTTAAGGCACTATATAATTTCGGGTGATGAAGTTAAATAATTTTACATATTGATAATGCCGCCCCTTTGGGATTTTATATTATCTATCTTTATAGAAAGATCAGCCATTTGAACTTACTTTATCATAAATAATCTGTGTAACCTTCGTCTAATTTACTATTGTCATGTGTTGAGTTATTTTTCATATATTTGTAATTACTGTTTTATATCACTGCTAACTAGCTGAATAATAATGAAATATTTTTATATAATTCTAATAATACTTTTATTTGTTTTCTCTTGTAAGAAAGATAAAGAAAAGCTTGATATTCCACCTACAGTAGAATTATCTTTCTTATGTCCGCAGAATAATGTTCAATGGATACAAAATGGCTATGTTGATAGTTGGCCAGAAGGTATAGTTTATATGAGAGACATATATACACCAGATGGTGATACCATTTTATTTGGAAATACCTATTATAAGCTACTGCAGAAGCGAAGAGAGATTAGAGATTTTGCCGATAATAGTATGATTGACGATACAACATATAGTACTAATTTGGCTGGTTTATACCGTGTAGATGTGGCTATGCAGAAGATGTATTATCCTGAATATAGTAATGGAAGTTATCAAGGTGATGAATTATTTATGGATTTTAATATTGCAATTGGCGATACTCTTTCTAAAGGAGATAATTACCATATTATAGTTATCAATAAAGATAGTATTAGTCTCGGAGGAGAATATCTACGAAGAGTTCATTACGAAAGATGGACAAACTATGGTTATCCTCCAATTGATTCTTCTTATGTATTGCAAGTATATGATATGCCACTTGGTAAGCCTACAGCATTATGTGGAGGGCTTTCTTATCCTGGGCAAAGAAGTGCAATGGTTCTAGTTCTCAATGGAGATAGCCTACGTCTAAATAGGTAATTTTAACTAGCTGTCAATATTTTAACTTCAAAATGTTTTACTGCTATTGATAACTATCGGTACAGAAAATTATTTATCAAAAACGACCTCACCATTAGTATGGTTATACATTGCGCCCACAATATTAATTTTACCATTATCATAAAGTACCTTTAGAACAGGGCTTTGTTTTTTAATATTCTCAATAGCAATTTCCACATTTGATTTTGCTACATTGTTTACAAAGATAATATTTTTAGAACTTCTATCAATGCCATCATCAGTACTAATGCTATCAACGGCAGGTTTAATATGGCTAAGAGTAGAAGTAAGGTTGCCTAGTTTTACGTCATCGCAAGCACCTTTTACAGCTCCGCATGCAGTGTGGCCAAGTATAACAATGAGCTTGCTACCAGCTACAGCACAGGCGTATTCCATGCTTCCTAGAGTATCAATATTAATAAAATTACCAGCAACTCTAGTAATAAACAAATCTCCAATTCCTTGGTCAAAAATCACCTCAGGCATAACCCTTGAGTCAATACAGCTATGAATTATTGCAAAAGGATATTGGCCTTCAATAGTTTCTTTAATGTGGTGTTCATGATTTCTATTATGCATTTCTTTGTTTAGAAATCGTTTATTCCCCTCTTTAAGCATTAATATTGCAGTATTAGGAGTGATACTATTTAATGATTCTTTGCTCTTTACTTGCTTGCTTAATTCTTGTGTATTTGACATATTATTGTGTTTATTATTATGCAGTTATTAATATTATTAGGTATTATAAATCTTGCTATTTATTAGATATTCTCTTTTAGCCAATTTTCGCATTGATTTATAGCAAGGCAGTTTTCTTCAGGAACTAGAGCGGGCACAATATTTATATGTCTGAACATATTTTCTGCTTGGCCGTAAAGCCCTGTTAAAAGTATATTAGTACCTTTCTGTTTAAGTTCCAAAAGAGTGTCTTCCATGGCATATAGTCCACTTTGATCTACGTATGGTACTTTGTCCATTCTTATAATTACCACTTTTGCATCAGGAATAGTCTTCATAATATCTTGAAATCCTGAAGCTGCACCAAAGAAGAGAGGTCCATTTATGTGTTTAATATAAATTTGACTATTTGTGATAGTGCTGATTTTGGCTTCATCATCCCAAGGTTTTTCTGGCTTAAAATCTTCTAATGACTCAGCTTTACTTCCTTGTTCAACCAAGTCGGATGCTTTTTTCATAAATAACAATGATGATAGTACCATTCCCGCAGCTACGGCAATAAGAAGATCTACAAATACAGTAAGCAATAGTACAATTATCATAATTACAGCATCACTCTTTGGTATATTTCGTATATGGCTAATGCCTTTATAATCAATAATTCCAATACCTACAGTAATAAGAATTCCTGCGAGTACAGCATTTGGCACATGCCCAACGAGAGTTCCTAATCCTAAAAGAATAGCCGTTAGAAGCACACCAGCCATAACTCCTGAAAGTCTGTTTTTACCACCAGAATTTATATTAATTACGGTACGCATAGTAGCTCCAGCACCAGGAAGTCCACCAATAAGACCTGCTCCAATATTACCAATTCCTTGGCCAATAAGTTCGCGGTTGCTATCATGCTTGGTCTTTGTCATATTATCAGCTACCACCGATGTAAGTAATGAGTCAATGGCGCCCAGAGCAGCAAGTGTTGCTGCATATTCAAAAGCCTTAATCATAAGTTCAAAATCAGTAAAAACTTTTATAAAACCTAGGTGAATTTGAGGAAGACCGGTAGGGAGGGCTCCTTCAGAGTTTATTTTAGTAAATAAGCTTGGATCAATAATGAAATAAGCACCGATAGATATTATTATAAGAGCAACTAGAGATGCAGGTACTTTCTTTGTAATACGAGGCATTGCATATATTATTGCAATAGTAGCAACTGCAATTCCAACTGAATAGAAATTTATAAATTCAGGAATTACATGAATGGAACGAAGGGTGCCAAATGCTCCTCCTGCAGGGGCTGTAATGCCAAAGAAAGGGAATAATTGGGTAACTACTATTATTACTCCAATGCCACTCATAAAGCCTGATACTACTGGATATGGAATGTATTTTATGTATTTCCCTAATTTTAGAACTCCTAATAGAACTTGTAATAGTCCAGCTAATACAAAAGTTGCAATGATGAAAGGGATTGCGTTTTCTAAAGAACCCATATTTTGAATTGCGTCTGTTATTAAAACAGCGGCAACTACAGTCATTGGGGCTGTGGGTCCACTTATTTGGGTTTTTGTACCTCCAAAAATGGCAGCTAAAACACCTAGAGCTATAGCGCCATAAAGGCCTGCTATTGCTCCTAATTCTGTTTGAGCTCCAAATGCTAATGCTAATGGTAATGCTACTATTCCGGCGGTTATTCCACCTAATGCATCACCTTTAAAGTTCGAAAAAATACTATTTAATTTACTCATGAACGATTATCTTTTAAGTTTGTGCAAAAATATACTAATTATTATGACAAATTTTTGGACTGTTTGAAAAAAATGTTAAATGGATTTTATCTATTGTAAATTCAATATGTAATATTGGTATTTTTGCAATTATTATTTTAAATAAACTATTTTACAGATGAAAATTATTACTATTTATTTAGTGTTTGCTTATATTTTAAGTGGTTATTCTAGCTTTGCTCAAGATACTTTAGTGGCAAAGGATGGCACAGTGCTAGCTGGAGAAATTAAAGAAATGGATAGAGGAACTGTTTCAATGGAAACAAGTTATAGTGATGACGATTTTACTATTACATGGTTGGAAGTAAAACAAATTGTATCATCTCGCTCTTTTAGATTTACCCTTGATGATGGACGTAGACTTTATGGAACGATAAGTAAAGATACAGTAGCAAATAAGCTTGTGATAATTGATGATAAAAAAGGTGCTGTAACAATAGAACCTGATCAGCTGGTATATCTAAAACAGGTTGATGGTGGTAGCGTATTGGATGTTATCAATCTTTCTGCAGATTTTGGTTATTCATTGGCAAAGGCTAATAACTTAAGTACTTTTAATGGTAGCCTTAAAGCAGATTATATAGTAAATAGATGGGGTGTTAAGGGCTTTTATAATGTAGTAAGAAATAAACAAGATGATGCAGACAATACTAATAGACAGGAGATAGAGATTACAGGAGAAATGTTCTTTGCTCATGATTTTTATGCAAAAACCTCCGGAAATTGGTTTATAAATAATGCACAAAATATAAAACTAAGAAGCTCGTATAGTGCTAGTATTGGTAAATACTTTATTCATACAAATCGTATTTACTTAAATACAGATATAGGTATTGCCTATACAATAGAGGATTATATTCCAGATTCAATTACTACAAGAAAAAGTGTTGAAGGGAAATTTTCAATAGAATATAATATGTTTGATATTGGTGATTTAAGTTTATTCTCAAAAATAGATCTATTTCCAAGTATTAGTGAGCCAGGTCGTTTGCGTACCGTATTTAACTTTACTACAAAGTATGATCTGCCTAGAGATTTTTATATAAAGGGAAGTATCGATTATCAATATGATACTAAACCAGTAGAAGGAATAGCTCCTGATGATTATGTATATACCTTTGGGTTTGGCTGGGAACTATAGTATGCTTTCAGCCTTCGGTACAGTCTTAGGTACGATTTACTTTGGAAATCACTCATTCGATTAATATCGGGACTTAACTTTTTTCAAATTACAAACTTTTATAAATGATAAAGAGCCACATTCGGGAGAAATAGGCTCTTTAGTTTGAATTTATGGTGATATTTTTTTTTACTGATACAAATGTAAATAAAAAGTTAGGTATTTTTGACAAACTAATTAGGTATAAGTTAGGTATATTTTTTTGCTGAAAATCAAAAAAAAACTACCTATAACGTTAGTTTAATAAACGCAAATAGCTTATAAATAGTGCATTGCAATTTTTAGCATATTTTTTATGGGAAAGTGATGAATTCCTAAAAATGTAGTTTGCAACAAAAAAGTGAATTATTTTGCTCTATTGATTAGATTATTCTTTTTTCACTATGTACATAACATTTTTTGATATTCATTAGCATATTACAAAACAGGAAGGCAGGTACATAAAAGAACTTTAGTCAGACCCATAGAAATTTATCCATCCAAACACAACAGAAATGGGTGGGAATGAGCGAAAACGGGGCGTGCTAGGGCAGGGGTTTCAAAATTATATTATTTTCAATAAAGGCGTTTATGTCTGCAATTAATGACATATTACTATGGCAATTTGGCCAACTTCTTTTCCTTAGGAGGACCTAACAAAGCAAATATCAAACTATTAAATAATACGACAATAAATCATTCCTATTACTTACTATTACTTATTATTAGTTATCCTTTTCTTTATAACCAAATAATCTATTATTAATAATATAGTTTGAAACGAATCGTGGTGTTTTTTCTTCCCAACCTTCTTCACCATTTTTAATCATAGAAAGTACATCGCGAGCAAATATTCCTTGCCATGCGCGATTCATATTTTCCATATCCACTATTTTATCATTATTTAGTAAATGTTGATATAGATAGAAAATGCTTTGATCTACATTTAATATTTTGCCTGTTAGCAATCTTTTATTCTTTAAAAGAGGGTATACGTATAACTTCACATTATGAGAAAAGAGCCTGCCAAATGCCTCAAGAGTTCCTCCATTCAAGTCCTTATAGTACTTCTCTTGCACAAGGTTTTGTAAGGTTGGAATTCCTATTACAAGGCGCAATTTATTAATATTAAATTTATTGAAATACTCCGAAAGCTTGTAGAAAAAGCTGTAGTTAGATATCATTACATTCTGGTTCATACCATTTAGAATATCTACTCTAGCAAGAAAATCTCTTTCGTCGAGCTCGCCACTAGCCATAAGGTTACGCATGGTTATTTCGCAAAGGATTATTGATTTAGATTTATCATAATCTCCCTCACGTTTTAGCATTCTTATGGAAGTTTTAATCATATCGAAGCCTACATAAGTAATAGGTCTAAAGCTACCTCTAATTGCAACAACATCTTTTTTATAAAGCATATCACCAGGCCTATTTATTTGGCCATCTTTATCAAACATAATTGCTTTGGTCATACCATTTTTCACCATCTGTACTCCCAATAGTCTATTATCTACATAGTCCAAATCAGGGCCGGTCATACTTATCAAATCAATTTCAATTCTATCAGAATCAAGATTATCCATTAAAGATTTTAGAAAAGTATTAGGAGTTTCATGATAATGAATACAAGCAAAAATAAGATTAACTCCCAGAGCACCTAGTGTATATTGCTGTAGGTTTCCATCATTTTCAAGCAAATTAAAATGTATTTTTACTTCATTGGGATTTTTTCTGGTGCTACCCTGAAATCTTACGCCCATCCATCCGTGAGGTGTATTATCTTTATGATAATTTAGTGTTTCTACAGTATCGGCAAAAACAAAAAATTTGGTATTACAATCTTTATTACTAGAAATTACATTCTGAAGGTCTGAATATTCCTTATTAAGCATTTTTGTAACCCTATCTTCGGCAACATATCTGCCGGGCTTATTGCTATTATATAAGTAATCTGAGAAAGTTTTATCGTAGGCAGAAATACTTTTTGCCACCGTACCTGATGCTCCTCCTGCTTGAAAGAAAGCTCTGGCAACTTCTTGGCCTCCACCAATTTCTGCAATAGTGCCATATACATCATCAACAATATTTATATGTACTGCTTTTTGCTTAGTTGTTTTTATATCTCCTTGCATAATGTTGTACTTCTAATAAAATTTATTTTGATGAGTGCTATAACTCTTGTATTCTTTTTTTCTCTACTCGCTTGGCAATTTTAATGCTAATTTCGTAAAGGAATATCAATGGAAAAGCCACTAAGAACTGACTAAAAATATCTGGTGGTGTAATTAGTGCCGATAATAAGAAAAATGCAATTATTGCGTGTTTTCTGAAAGTTTTGAGTAGGGCAGCGCTTACTATTCCCATTCGGGCAAGAAAATAAATTAGTACCGGAAGCTGAAAAACAATTCCTGTACTTAACGAAATCATAACTACCATACTTATGTATGAGCCTAGTCGTAGTGTGTTTTCTATATCAGGGCTTAATGTCCACGAAACTAAGAAATTAATAGCTAAAGGTGCTATCAGAAAATATCCAAAAGATATTCCTGTGATAAATAAAAAGTTGGTAACAAATACAAATCCTCTAACTCCTTTACGCTCTTTAATGGATAATGCTGGTCGGATAAAATACCACATTTCTGTAAGTATATAAGGCATTGCTGCAATTATGCCAGCCACAAAAGCAATAAGAAGATTGCTCTTAAACTGTCCTGCCATTTCGAAATTATTGAGTTGAAAAGTGCCTTGATTTATACATAAGCTTTGAATCCCTAGGTAGTTGCCCAATTCGCAAAATAGCTGATTTGTAATAAAATCAGGATTTTTTGGTCCTAATATTATTTGTGTATACACAAATTCAGTAAAATAAAAAGCTACTATTGCTAGAATAAATACTACAGCAAAAGACCTCATCATCGAAAATCTAAGAATATCTAGATGCTCCCAAAAACTCATGTCTCCACCTTCGGTAGTTGCTGCAAGTTCTTTGCTTTCGGCTTTTATTATTTTTTTATCACTCATCTATAAATGAAACTATTTTCTTAGTTCTTTGGTTGGGTCTATATCGCTAATTTCTTTTTTAATATCGCCAGTTGTATTGTTTATTCCTTCTTTTATATCATTAGTTGCATCTTTAAATTCCTTCATGCCTTTACCTAAGCCACGCATTAATTCAGGAATCTTTTTTCCACCAAAAAGTAAAACTACCAATACTAGAACCACTATGATTTCTGGCCCACCAAACATTCCTAATAATATTGTGTTTATGCTCATTTTCTTTTGTTTTTAGTAAAGGCAAATGTAAGTTATATTTAATATTAAAATGATAAACAAAACGATATATACATTACTTTTTTATTTCTTTTTTTTACCGAATATTTTGTAAAACAGAAAAGCAATTCCTATAACGAAATGCGCCAATACTATTGCTACAATTACGTATATGAATGTGTTGTCGCCGCGCATTATTAGTTTTTCTTTTCTATTTTATAATTATTATATTGCAATAAGTTTGTGCTATGATTTCTGAAGAAACCAATATTTACTTCCCTAAGAACTAATTTATTATGCATGGTTTTATAATCTATAAATTGTACACATTCCGAAAAATTAATGCCATAATTAAAAAGAGCATTTCCAAAATACCACATAATATCGTGTCCTATAAAACCTAGTTTGGATGGTATACGCTTATATTCATTATAATATTTTATTTCGTATGGCATTATTATCTCAGTATCGTCATAGTTTATATAATAATCTGCAGTATAAGTATATCGCAAATCATCCAAATATTTAATGTCCAAAGTTTTATATTTAGACCATACTGAGTTATGAGCCATCACCATTATATCGTATTCAATTTCTTCTTTATTGTCATTTTTAAGTAAATATAACTGACGTAGAAAATCACTTATAACAGCTTCATTATTAACTAAATTTATAAAAATATTTATTGAGTCTTTTGAAGTGTTTTTAAGAATGCTGCTTAAATTATTATTATACCTATAGATAGATACTCTAGAGCTATCAATATTAAATTCTGGATGAAAAATAGTGCTATCGAGAATTGCAAGTTTCTTTAATTCACTAGGCTTGCCACTATGAATAATGATGATTTTAGAATTAGGTAGGCTATCGTTTATATACTTTGCATGGGCATCGTATTTAAACTGATTATTGGATCTAATCTCAAAATGTTGTGTGTTTGAGTCTATGGGTAAGTTGGTTTGACTAAAAATTTCAACAAGTCTAATAGCATTAGTATCAATATGTTGTCGTATTATTTCTACATTTTTAGAATAAAAAGGGCCAATGATAATATCTAAATTATTAAAATTATCTAGTTGGCAAATAGAGTCTGTAGTTGTAGTGCTACCTTTGGTATCCCATACATAAAGCTCTGCTTTAAATCCTAAGTTTTTTAAGCTATCAATAGCTAGTAGTGCTCCTTGATAGAAATCAATAAATCTAAAAGATTTATATTCTTTAATCTCTTTAATAAAGATTTCATTATCAATTCTAATCTCACTTTCTAGCTCTGCGTATAATGGAAGTAGCAATCCTATTTTATAAGTATGCCTATTGAATAATATTTGTGGGCAGTCATTTTTTATAATATTACTATCGTTTACTATATGTTTTTCCTCTGGTATTGAGTCCAAAACTATTTCCTCATACTTGGGCAATGTATCTGTTTTATGCTCAATATATGGCACAAGAATATGTAAACCTCGTCTTACACCTTGGTCTTTTAATTGAGGGTTTATTTGCTCAAGTTGCTCTTGATTTAGTTTAAATTTTTTCTCCAATCTATAATAATTATCAAACCAGCCAATTTTATAATCTACTAAACTATCATATTGAGCTCTTGCAATTTCAAGTATTTGGGTGTTTTTACTAGGAATAAGTATCCATTCGCCTGGGTGAATATTAGCTGTAAGTCCTTTATTATGCTTTTTAATTTCGTCAATATGTACTTGATAATTAAAAGATATACTATATAAAGTTTCACCTTTCTTTACTTTGTGATTTATAAAGCCTTCTGGTGCAATAGTATCCTGCGGTATTGTTGAGCTTTTATAAGTTTGCTCAGTTTCTTTTATAATAGGAATTTTAATTTCGTTGCCAATTTTAAGCCCATCAGTTATGTCTTTATTATATAATTCAATTTTCTCTATGGATACATTGTATGCTTTGGAAATGGCATATAATGTTTCACCTTTGTGTATATGGTGCAGAAAATAACTGTTGCCATTTATATCTTGAACTATCTCTGTTGACTTCGATATTTTTGCACTTTGAGCATTAATAGTAGAAAACGAGAAAGTAAAAAGTATTGAGAATATTATAGCTATAAAATTTTGCATATATAATTTGGTGTTCATTATTATAAAATTATTAACGAATAAAAGTAGTAATAAAAATATAAACGCACGAAAGTGTTTATTTCGTGCGTTTAATTATCCTTTTATTCCCATTCAATAGTTGCTGGTGGCTTAGAGCTAATATCATATACAACTCTATTCACACCTTTCACTTTATTAATTATATCATTAGAAACTTTTGCTAGGAATTCGTATGGTAGGTGCACCCAATCGGCAGTCATGCCGTCGGTAGATTCTACAGCTCTAAGAGCTACAACTTTTTCGTAGGTGCGCTCATCGCCCATTACTCCAACCGATTGCACAGGCAACAGCATTGCGCCAGCTTGCCATACTTTGTCATAAAGGCCACTATCTTTTAGCCCTTGAATAAATATGTAATCTACATCTTGCAGAATAGCAACTTTGTCGGGAGTAATATCTCCCAAAATTCTAATGCCAAGTCCAGGACCAGGGAAGGGGTGACGTCCCAATAAACTAGGTTTAAGTCCCATTGCTTTGCCAACTCTTCTTACCTCATCTTTAAATAAAGTTTTCAATGGTTCTACAATTTTTAGTTTCATATAATCAGGAAGACCACCAACATTATGGTGCGACTTGATAGTAGCAGAAGGCCCTTTTACAGATATTGACTCTATAACATCAGGATAGATTGTGCCTTGTGCCAACCATTTTACATTTTGTATGCGGCTGCTTTCTATATCAAATACATCAATAAAGGTTTTGCCAATAGCTTTTCGTTTGGCCTCGGGCTCACTAATTCCTTCTAGTGCTTTGTAAAATAGGTCTTTAGAATTTACACCTTTTACATTCAGCCCCATATTTTTATATGATTCTAGTACTTCCTCAAATTCATTTTTACGAAGCAATCCATTATCCACAAATATGCAATATAAGTTCTCGCCAATAGCCTTATGTAGTAATACCGCTGCTACAGAAGAATCTACTCCGCCAGATAAGCCAAGAACAACTTTGTCGTTGCCTAGTTTTTCTTTAAGATCAGCCACAGTTGTATCTACAAACGAATCAGGAGTCCATGATTGATCACAGCCACATATATCAACTATATAATTCTTTAAAAGGGTCATGCCTTCTTTGGAGTGGTATACCTCTGGGTGAAATTGAATTCCATAAGTAGTTTCGCCTTTTATTTTAAATCCAGCAACATCAACATCTGATGTGCTTGATATTATTTCAAAATTCTCAGGGATTTTGGTAATGGTGTCACCATGCGACATCCATACCTGACTTCCGTCATTCATTCCAACAACAAGCTCGCTGGCTTGATTTACATAACCAAGATTGGCACGGCCATATTCTCTAATTTCTGATGGCTGAACGTTTCCGCCTTCAGTTTGAGCTAATAATTGCGCACCATAGCATACGCCCAATAATGGTTTTTTGCCTCTAATATGCTCCAGATTTGGTATTGGAGCTTTCTCATCACGAACAGAGAATGGGCTTCCCGAAAGAATAACACCTTTAAATTGTTTCAAATCCTCAGGGATTTTATTATAAGGGTGTATTTCGCAGTACACATTCAACTCACGTACTCGTCTGGCTATTAATTGGGTATATTGTGACCCAAAGTCTAAAATCAATATTGAATTCTCCATTGTGCAAAAGTAGAAAAAAAGGTGATACATAGAGGTGTTTTTACCCTCTTTTGTAGTTTATTATTTATTAAAATATATACTATACAACATCAATTAGCTGCATGAGTTTTTTGCGGTAAAGTCCACCAATTTGTATGGTCTTCATTTTATCTTCTATAAGAATATCAGGGTACTTAATTGAGAATATCTTGTCGATATTAACAATGAAACTTCTATGAGTTCGTACAAAATCTTTTGATGGTAACTCTGCCTCTATATCTTTCATGGTAACGTGTACCGTATATGAATTATTAGTGGTGTGAATAGTTACATAGTCCTTGCTAGCTTCAATATAGTAAATGTCATCAAGGCGAATTTTATTTAAGCGGTAATCAGCTTTCACAAAGATGTATTTTTTTTGTATTGCAAAAGATGCTGTTCCTTTATTTTCGGAACCGATTATACTAGCTCTTATATTAAAAGCTAGCTCATTATCATTCAGTGGCTTATGCATTATTAGTTTAGCATACGAATCTTTAAGCTTATTAAGATTATTTTTATCATCGCCATTGAGTAATACTACCGGTATGGAAAAGCGAGAATGAATATCGTTTGTAGCATCATTTCCTGTGTACTTCTCTGTGGCAAATATATCCATTAAAACAATATCTACTTTATTGGTTTCCAAAAAATCAATAGCCATTTTTGGGGTGGCCACTACACTTGCAATATCAAAATTCATTGCCGTTAATCTATTTTGTAAAGCAACTTCTACATAAGTGGAGTCTTCTACTAAAAGGATTTTAATTTTTGCCATAGTTCATAAAATTTATAAAAAATACAGGTTGTTTATTTAAAATATATCGACAAAGATAAGATATTTATAGATAAGTTTAAGTTGAGTTTTAATTATAGGTAACAGAAAATTACTCGTCCTGATGAATTATATCATAAATCTTCAATCGTTAATCTTCAATCGAAAATAAAATCACTCATTCTAACTAATTCCCAATTCCCAATTCC
>JAGLDA010000104.1 GCA_023145955.1 Bacteroidales bacterium | reverse complement strand
GGTTAATCTTGGCTAACATCAATTAGCATTTTTCTATATGCAGAAAATGTATTTGAGCGTGAAACAAAACCTTTATATATTCCATTATCGATAACAGGCATATTATAATAACCTGTCTCATTAAACTTCTCCATGGCAGTTTCCATTTTATCTGTAGTAGAAACAAAATCTCTCGGCTGTATCATATAATCAGTAATTTTTTTAGAATATAATCTACTGTTAAAAATAACTTTACGCACATCCCCAAAGTCTACAATTCCTAGCAACTCACCATTATTGCCCAATACAGGAAAAATATTTCTAGTAGATTCCGATACATAATCAGTAAATTCTTTTAGCGTAATATTTTCAGGAATGCTTGTAAAATCAGTATCAATAACACTCTTTATAGTAAGCAAGTGCAGTACTGTTTTATCTTTATGATGCGATAACACTTCCCCTTCGTCAACCATATATTTTGTAAAAACAGATTGGGGTTCAAAATATCTGCTCGTTACAAATGATATAGTAGCCACAATCATAAGTGGTAGAATAAGTATATAGCCTTGAGTAATTTCTGCAGCAAAGAAAATAGCTGTTAAAGGAGCATGCATAACACCAGCCATAAGTCCAGCCATGCCTACCACAGTATATTCTTTTACTGATAAGTTCCATGCTGGATTTACATAGTTTATCATTGAGCTATACATATAACCAATTAACCCTCCAGTAAAAACAGAAGGTGCAAAAAAGCCGCCAACACCACCACTCTCAATAGTAAGAGTAGTACTTATTACTTTTAGGAAAGCAACAACAAACATCAAAGCCATTATTACCCAAAATTCATCTCTATAATCATACAGAAAGCTTATATCCGTAATATCTGAAGCATTTCCTTCTATCATCTGTTTTAGAGTATCATAACCCTCACCATATAATGCTGGGAATAAATAAATAAGAACACCTAAAATACTAACACCTACCAATAGCCTTGTGAATGCTGTATTATATGATTGCATTTTTCGATGAATGGAGAACGTAACTCTTTTAAAATATAGGCTCATCATTCCAGAGAGTATTCCAAGAAGTATTAAAAATGGCACCTCTCTAAAACCTATTTTCTCGATAAAATTAAACTGAAAAACTACCTCACTAGGCATTACAGCATTGGAAATAATAGCTGCCGATATTGAAGCTATAAGAAGTGGAATAATTGAATTTGCCGTTAAATCAATTACTAAAACCTCCACCACAAAAATAATGGAAGCTATAGGGGTGAAAAATATACCCGACATGGCAGCCGCAGCACCACAACCAAGTAATAATGTAGTTTGCTTAAAATTTAGATTAAAATAAGTACTTATCATCGAACTTACTGAGGTGCCCGTACTAATAATTGGCGACTCCAAACCAGCAGAACCACCAAAAGCAGAAGTAAGAATACCACCAAAAAATGCACTTATTGCTTTTTGCTTTCGTATTTTTCCTTTGCGCTGCGAAAGGCTCATCAAAATACCATAAATACCATGATTCTTTGGATCTTTAATTATTTTGTGCACAAAGAAAAAAGTAATAGAAATCCCAACTACAGGCAGTAAGAATAGGATAATACTATTAGCCCCAGCATTAATATGCTCTAATATAAGGTCTTTAATAAATATTACAGCTGTCTTCATTAATGCAGCTGCCAAACCAGTAATAAGCCCAATAAATATACTCAAAATAATAAAAAACAAATCCTCATTAACGCTCTTTGTGCGCCAATTATGGAATCTGTCAATAATACTATTCTCTTTCATCTATTATTTTTTTTACTAGAACCAAAAGCGATAACCTATTGCTAGTTTTATTGGTGTAAATTTATGGTTAGATACACTATTTCCTATTTTTGTTGCAAAAGCAGCATACTCATAATCGGCAGAAAACACTATTGCAGACTTAGAATTGATAATTAAACTATAAAAAAGTCCCGCTGCAATAAAGCCTCCCATATCTCCAGTTTGCCCAGTAGTTCCATTTGGAAAAGAAAGACCTGCTTGCAATTGTATACCAAAATCGCTAAATGGATCAGTATAGATAGCATATTCCAGTCTACCAAAAAACTTATAAAAATATGCACTATGCTTATAATCTGAAATATCTGTTGATGTTGTGCCGTAAAGTCCTTGCCACTCAAATCCTCCACCAATATTTGCTCTGCCAACTTTATACATTAAGTTTAGCCCTAAAACAGGAGTAAAAGCAGTCCCTTTTGATGTAGGATAATTTATTGAATCGGGAGTTACCCCAACAACAGTATTATTCAAATCGTATGAATATGTACCACCACCAGCACCAATATAAGGAGTAATATAAAACCTGCTTTGCGATGCTGATCTACAACTACCATGTCGTAATTGCGCATGGCTAACTATCGAAGTTAAAAGTATAGCTAACAATAATAAAACTCTATATTTAATCATATTATCTCTCTTATATATCATTTAGTAATTGTACTAAAGTACTATGTATTTCATTAACCTCTATGGGTTTTTTCATAATTATATTATCTTCGTTAAGAATAATAATGAAAGGAGTACTTCTAATATTATACGAATCCATAAGTGGGCTACTCAAACCCTCTAAATCAGATACTGAAATCCAGCTCATTGAGAATTTAGCAATTTCATCTTTCCACGCCTTTTCATCATCATCAATAGCCACTCCAAAGGATACCAACCCTTGGGTTTTATACATTTCAGCAATTTCTATTAAGCCAGGTAAAGCCTCAGCACAATGTGCGCAATCACTGCTATAAAAAACAATCATTTTTGCTTTACCTTTTGTTTTGTATAAACTATGTGAAATACCAGCAGGATCTTCCAAAATAAAATCAGGGGCTTTCTTCCCAGGTTTTAGAGACTTAATTCTCGCCGAAAGATTGGAGTAATATACCGTACTAACACCTGATAATGAGTAATGTGGCAAATAATAATCGTCTATAATATGTATAATTACATTCTCATACACACTAGGCTCAAAGGTTCTTATAAATAGATCTAAACAATACTCATATACCTTATCACTAACAACAGCCTCTGCCATCACTTTATCTACTACATCAATATAGTTTACCGTAGAAGCCGGTTGACCATAAGCTTGTATATAATCGTTTATAGTGGTATATATTACTTTCGTATTTAAGAATCTTTCATCACTAAAATCGATATTATCGAAAAAATGCTCCTTAAGAAACTGCTCTTCATATTCGAATTTATGTTTTGGATGAAGCGAATTATACTCTTCCATTTTAGGTATTAAGTATGACTTAAGAAGTATTGGGGCAAATTTTTCAGGATATTGCTTAGCTTGATAATCAATATATTTATCAATATTACCATTTAATATTTCTATTCTTCTTTCAATTTTCTTAATATCAGGATGATTAGAATCATAGGTTTTCATCTCTATTTTACGAATCTTATATTCTAAAAACACCGTACTATCTTTAACCATCATTGCATATTTCCAATAATTAAAAAGAATCTGATTCTCAGTAGATTTTAAAATTTTTATGGACCCGAGCAGATTTTGCGCATCAGCTCTAATAACAATATCTTCACCATTTATTATTACTTCCGAATATAGTGAGTCATTAAAATAGATATTATAAACACCTATTGGTAAAATATCAATATTGAAAAATACATAAGCTCCTGTACTTTGTCTATATGCGGTATCAATAGGCATTGCCTGATCACCATAAACACTATAAAGAATTGCCTTATCTCCTTTAAAACCATTCAGATTATAAAACAACGTATTGGACTGAGCCTTAGTAGATAAACTAATTACCAACCCCAAAATAAACAATAAAACTATTTTTTTAAACATATAATTTTTTTTATAGTAATCTAATTATAAAATTCAGACTATTTATCGGTGATAACAAATACTGTTCTACGATTTTTTGCTCTTCCTTCATCGGTACTATTTGGAGCAACAGGCTTTAATTCACCATAACCCTTACTGGTAATCTGGTTCAAAGGAACTCCTTTTTCGCTAAGATAATTATAAACAGACTTTGCTCGATCTTTGGAAAGAATTAAGTTAAACTTATCATTTCCAACATTATCAGTATGCCCTTGTATTTCAACAATAATACTAGGATTATCAATAAGAAAATCGTAGAATCCATCAATAACATTCTTTGATCTATTATTTAATTCTGCAGAATTAATAGAAAAATATACATCATCAAGATTATATGACTTCCCAACTTTCACTTTCTGCATTTTCACTTCAACCTTCACTGGCACGTCAAACTTAGCTTCTGTTTTAGAGATATATTTCGACACATAAGTATAATTCTTCTTCTTAACCACCATAGTATAGTCAGATTTCAAAACCATAGCAAAAGCATAACCTCCAGTTTCGCTATTTACCTTTATTTTCTCAACTTCTTTAGTCTCCATATTTTTAATTTCTATGGTAGCATCACTCATTACCTCATTAGTCTCTTCATCCTTAAGGTTTCCTTTTACAAAAAGCACTTTCTGAGGCCGCGCTCCTTCATAAAGCTTAAAAGTATATATATTCCATGGGTCGCTCTTTTTTTGAGCTTGCTCATATACATTCACTTCCTTTACTCCAATTTTATTAGAAGCAAAAAAACCATTTTTACCATCAATACTTACAAAAAAACCAAGGTCATTATTTCTCGAGTTAATCGGAAATCCAATATTCTTTGGTGTTATCCACGCTTTTGCATTATTGAGCCTAGTATAAAAAATATCGTAGCCCCCAAGCCCCATATGTCCTGCAAACCACTCACCAGTAGCGTCATCTTTCCTATCAGCAGACGAAAAATATAATGTTTGTCTATCAATATGAATAAATGGAGACTTTTCATTTCCCGCAGTGTTTATCGAAGGCCCCATGTTTACCGCCTCCGACCACTTTCCAGTACTATCTCTAGTACTTCTATAAATATCATAACCACCAAAACCTCCAGGCCTGTCGCTTACAAAATACATAAGCTTGCCATCAGAACTAATAGTTGGCATCGATTCCCAATAATCATTAGTATTGATATTGCTTCCTAAGGTTTCTATATCGCTCCACTCTCCATATTCAAAACGCGAGTAGCAAATATCACAATTAAGCGTTTTATCTTTCTTTACTTTACACCTTGTATAAAATAACTCCGTATTATCAATTGATAAAGCAGCTCCTCCTTCATTACTTTGCATATTAAAGGGTGCAGCCATTTTTTTGCCTTTATCAAATTTCAATCCCGACTCTCTATCGGCTACACAAAACTCTTCGATATAAGCACTTCCAGAATATGACCTTAATTGTGGAGCAGAAGAACTCTTACTCCTTCTTGTAAAATAAACACGCTCATTATCAGGGCTTAACGAAGGCAAGTATTCATCCTTATCTGAAGACACAGCATTAAGCTTTCTGGGATTAAACTCTACCTCATTTGTATAAATCTCACTATAAAACTTAGCATAATCAGAAAGGTCTAGAGCATCTTCATAATGCTTCTCCCTAATCTTATCTCCATCGGCATTCAAAAACTCTTCCAAATATTTATATGACTTACCATATTGTTTGCTTTCATAAAATATCACCCCTAGATAATAATATGAATAATAACTCTTAAACGAAGGGCATATTTCTATAATTCGCATATAAGCCGCCACAGCCAGATCTTCTTTTCGATATCTATTATGAGGATCTTTATTCAGTCGAGCCTGTGCCCATAATGCTTGCAAATAATCAGGAGATTCTTCAATTGATTCAGAGAAATATTTTGCTCCAGCGGATTTATTTCCTGATTTAAGCGCATTAACAGCTTTTTTATACAGCTTAGTAGCTTTCTTACTTACTTCAAAATCACAATCAGAATTTTCACTTTGAGCATAATTAACTAAGCTGAAGCTAAATATAAAAAATAATAGTATTGTTAATCGCATATATAAATTATTATAATAAAATCTTGTTTTTTTTAATCCTTCAATGGGTTAATAATCTTAACTCAAAATGGGCTATTAAATCCTTCAAATAAAGGAGCATCAATATCCTTTACAGAAAGTATTGGATCCATAACTCCCCAATCAATATTCAAAGTTGGATCATTCCATCTCAAGCTACCCTCACTTTCCTTATTATACTCATTAGTGCATTTATAAGAAAAAATAGTATCTTCTTCTAAGGTAACAAAACCGTGAGCAAATCCAGCAGGAATCCAATAAAGCAGCTTATTACTTTCCGTTAACTCTACTGCTTCCCATTGTCCGTATGTTTTAGAATTAGGTCGCAAATCCACTGCTACATCAATAACTGCACCCTTTATTACACGTACAAGTTTTCCTTGTGCGAAAGGTGGCTTTTGAAAATGCAAACCTCTTAATACATTCTTCTGAGATTGTGATTCATTATCCTGTACAAACTCATTTTCTAATCCTAATTTCTTAAAATTAAACTTATTATACGATTCGTAAAAATAACCTCGCTCATCCTTAAACACATTTGGTTTTATTATTAATAAACCCTCAATCTTAGTTTTTATTATCTGCATTTTATATATTGTATAATTTATTATAAGAATCCATCATTTTTGAATTACTAAATCTCTTACTGGCAAAGTTAGATGCATTTTGCCCTAATTCCAAAAGAAGTTTTTTATCATTCACTAATTTGATAAGGCTCTCTTCCATCGCTTGCTTATCATCAAAAAGTAATGCCGTTTCTCCTTCAATTACAATATCAGGAATTCCACCAACATTAGGTGCCAATATAGTTACTCCCATCATTTGGGCTTCAATAATATTCAATGGCGTTCCTTCATTTTTAGAACTCAGTACCAGCACGTCTATTGCCGAATAAAGAGGTACTAAATTTCTTTGCCAAGAAATAAAAATAATATCAGACTTATCATTTCCTTTTTCAAAATCTAATTTCAAAGATAAGCTTTCTGCCTGATTAATTAAATTATCTCTCTCATCACCATTTCCTACTATTAACAATACCGAATTATTGGCTTTACTTTCTCTTTTTAGATTAGCAAATACTTCTATTGTTTGTGATATATTTTTTACATCAGCAAGCCTTCCTACCGTTGCCAACAATAATCTTTCTTCACAAATTCCAATGCTCTTTCTAAAAGATAATTCAACGTCATGCGAATATTTATACTTCTCTTTAGAAACAGAAAGTGGTATTATTTGTATTTTTTCTTCATCTAAGCTGCCAATATTACTAATAATCTGCTTTTTTTGCATTGCCGATAAGGCAATAATTACATCTGTAGATTTAGCAAGGTAACTATCAATTTTAGCTAGTGCTTTTGATAAAATTTTTGAAAAATATGAATCAAAAATCAATCCATGATAAGTATGTATTATTCTCTTGGCACCATATTTCTTTGCCAAAATACGTCCAATAACGCCAGGCTTATATGTATGAGTATGAATAATATCCGGAGCAAAGTCTTTAATGAGTCTTTTTACCTCCAAAAGGTTAAACACATCTGGAATAGGATTTAAACTCCGCTTCATACTATCAATGCGGTGCATCTGAATATTAAACTTACTAAATTCCTCTTCCATAGAGGCTTCATCATTTAAAGGAGCACCATAAAGCAGAAGAATTTCATGTTTATTATAAAAATGCTCTACTAAACTCAAAAGGTGGACACTTGGTCCACCAATTATTAGCCTATTTGAAAACATTAATATCTTAGACATAGAAATCTATATTTTATATGATTATATAATATGTATAGCCTCTCCATAAGCATGAGCCACAGCTTCCATTACAGCCTCACTCATTGTAGGGTGCGGATGTACAGCATTTATTATATCTTGAGCTTTTACTTTCATACGACGTGCTACAACAACCTCCGAAATCATTTCGGTAACATTATCTCCTACCATGCTACAACCTAACCACTCATCATTCTCAGCATTAAATATAACTTTCACCAAACCATCGGTATTACCTCCTGCAGTTGCCTTACCACTTGCCTTGAAAGGAAATTTTCCAATTTTTAATTCATAACCTTGCTCAATAGCTTGCGCTTCTGTTAAACCAACACTAGCAACCTCTGGCGAGGTGTATGTACAGCCAGGAATATTTCCATAATCCATAGGCTCAACATTATGACCAGCAAGTTTCTCAACACATATTATACCTTCACGAGATGCCACATGGGCCAATGCTGGGCCATGTACTATATCACCAATAGCATAAAGCCCCTCAATATTAGTCTTATAATAATCATCAACTATGATTTTACCGCGCTCATTTGCAACACCTAATTTATCCAAACCTAAACCTTCAAGGTTAGTCTCAACACCAACAGCCGAAAGCACAATATCTGCCTCCACAGTTTGAATTCCTTTCTTTGTTTCTATACTTACAATACATTTATTACCCGAAGTATCAACCTCAGTAACCGATGCAGAAGTTATAACTTTCATTTTAGCTTTCTTAAAAGAACGAAGTAAACTTTTAGAAGCATCAATATCCTCTACAGGAATAATATTTGGCATATACTCCACCAAAGTAACCTTGGTTCCAATGCTATGATAAAAATGAGCAAACTCACTACCTATAGCTCCCGAACCTACCACAACCATACTCTCAGGCTGCTTATCAAGAGTCATTGCTCTGCGATATCCAATTATTTTCTCTCCATCAATTGGCAAATTAGGCAACTGACGAGCCCTAGCTCCTGTTGCAAGAATTATATTCTCAGCAGTTATAATTTTAGATTCTCCATCTTCAAAATCAAGCTTTACCTCATGAGCTTTTTGCAAACTACCAAAAGCCTGTATCAATTCAACACCATGCTTTTTAAATAAAAACTGCACTCCCTTACTCATATTTGCTGCAACACCACGGCTACGAGCAACAATTGCTTCAAAATCTGCAGCAATTTCCCCTTCTACTTTTATTCCATAATTTTCTGAATGATTTATATAATTATAAACCTGAGCACTTTTCAAAAGCGCTTTAGTTGGAATGCATCCCCAATTAAGACATATTCCACCAACTTCAGCACGCTCAACTACGGCAACTTTTTTGCCCAGTTGCGATGCTCTAATTGCTGCTACATAACCTCCAGGGCCACTTCCTATTATTATAATATCGTAATTCATTATTATCACTTTTAGT
>JAGLDA010000103.1 GCA_023145955.1 Bacteroidales bacterium | reverse complement strand
CATATTCTTTAACAAATTTGCGAGGAAAATACGTTATCAAACCCTCATCCATCCATGCATAACGCTGCTCATTTAGTCCAGTATTAAATGGGAAATATGTATGTCCTACCTCATGTGCGGTTAAGTATAGAGTATGAGTAAAATTCGACATGTCTCCATCATTAACCATAGCAGGATATTCCATACCACCACCACCATTAAAAGCAGTCATTTGTGGGTATGGATAATCAATACCAGGATTTTTATTACTGAAAAAATCTATTACATTTCGCGTTATTTCAGCTACCTGATTAAAATCTTTGCTATTTTTTTTATAAACTGCATTTACATTTACTCTTTTTCCTGCAATATCAATACTAGTAGCATCCCAAATATAATCCTTACTAATTGCAAATGCAAAATCAGGCACGGAGTCTGCTTCAAGTATCCATAAATGCTTTCCTTTTTCTTTCAATACAGAATGGGTTTCAATATCTTTTATGGTAACAATATTTACTACTTCATCAGACATTGAAGCCTTTTTTATTCTTTTAAGTATTTTCTTAGAATATAAATCTTCACCATTTTGCAAAACCCCTGTTGACCACAGCTTATAATCATTAGGCGTAGTAATAGCTACCTTATAATTCCCAAATTCGTGATAAAACTCTGCATTACCAGTATGCGAAATTCTTGCCCAACCATAAATATCATCATATACCTTCATTTTTGGAAACCAATACCCAATAAACATATTTGTATTATTATAAACCCCATTTCTAATGGTTAAGTGCTGCGGAATAATATTAGTCCATTTTATTACAATAGTATGCTGTGATTTCGGCGCAAAATATTTATCTAGAAGTATTATAAAATCTGTACTCCTATACAAAATACGCCTATTGATAGGATTAATATCTATTTTATTACCATCGATATATATTGAAATAATTTTTATACCATCATGCAAATCCTTAGTTCCCATATCCCAATCTCGCTGAACACCTTTCTTAAATAAATCCTGAATATTAGAAAAATACAATTGCTTTAATGTATCTGGACTATTATTAAAATAGCTTAATGTTTCTGTGCCATTTATTAAAAACTCATCAGCAATAATTTCAGCCTCTATATTATAATTACAAAAGTTTTGCCAATAAGCACCACCAGGAGTTCCTATATTGTTTCTAGTATTATTCTCTATTGCTTTTGAGACTTCTTTATGTACAAATATAAGTTTATCTTGCTGTGCAAATGATGCTATTGAGAGGATTAAAAAGATAGCTGAAACCCATAAAAATATTAATACTTTCATTATTAAATTGTTTAATTGTTCAATTTGCTAAACTAATAATTTTTCAGCTTCAAAAGCTGATAAAAACTCTAAAACTATGATAATTATTTAATCCTATAATTAAAAAAAAGCACTAAATTTGCAAACTTAAAGTTTAATAGTATTTTTTAATTAAATATATATAAAGTTCTTTGATTATGTTAAACAGACGACAATTACGAATAAAGGCGCTACAGTCACTATACGCTCATTTTCAATCAGGCGAAACCGATATTGTAGCTACAGAAAAGCTTTTAATAGGAAACTTAAATAAGCTTTATGATTTATACATTTACCAATTATCCCTATTAACAGCAATCCAACGTTTTGCTGAGGAATCGCTTGAAACATCAAAGAATAAATACATTCCTACTCCTGAAGATTTAAATCCAAACACAAGGTTTATAGATAATAAATTTCTGCATCAAATTGCTATGAATAAAGATTTCCTCAAGAAAGAGAAAAATCTTAAAATCTCATGGTCATTGGCTTCTGATACTATAAGAAAAATAGTTCATGATTTTAGATCGAGCAAAGATTATGTAAAATACATGCAACGAGATACAAATACTTATGAGCAAGACAAAGATATTATTCTATCATTGGTTAGAAATCACTTAATAAAAAATAATATATTGCGCTCACATTTTGAGGAAATAAACTCAATGTGGAGTGAGGATTATTATATGAGCTTTGCAATGGTAAATATTACTATTCATTCTTATACTGAGAAAACAGACATCAATACAAAACTCCCTACTTTATTTAAAGGCGAATCTAAATTAACAACTGCTGAAGATAAAGAATTTGTAATAAATTTAGTTAGAGAGAGTATAATAAATGAGGAGGCCTTCAATAAAATAATTGAGAGCAAATCTAATAATTGGGAATTTGATAGAATTGCCACTATGGATTTAATTCTTTTAAGAATGGGCATGTCTGAAGTATTCTATTTTGACTCAATACCTTTAAAAGTAACCCTTAACGAAATGATTGAGCTAGCAAAACACTTTAGCTCCCCTAGAAGTAGCGTATTTGTTAATGGATTATTAGACAGAACTATATCTGATGGGCTTCGCTCTAAAACTATTAACAAAAAAGGCAGAGGGCTTGTGGGGCAGTAAAATCTCCTTCAGTAAAAACTCAGGATGACACTTCGGTAAAAACTCCGGAAAAATAGGCTAGGAAACTATTGTGTACTTATGTTCCTCATGTGCCTTATGTGGTTTATCTGAAAGAAGTAAACGGAGTTAAGAATGGAGTTTGTCATAAAAAATTTATAACTGATAATAATAAATATATAAGAGTGATTCGTCATTACAATATACCTATATTTATTCCTGAGAGAGCCTGTCCTTTTCAGTGTATTTATTGCAATCAGCAGAAAATAACTGGGCAGGATACTACCATTGATTATAATGATATTGTAGAAACAATAAATAGTTATTTATTAAGTATTCCTGAAGAAAACTCAGAAATACAAATAGCTTTTTTTGGTGGTACTTTTACCGCAATGCCAATTAATGAGCAAATTGAATTCCTAAAACTAACCCAAGCTTACATCAAAAGCGGCAAAATAAAAGGTATTCGTATCTCTACTCGGCCTGATAATATTGACCAAAATATTCTTAATATATTAAAGAAATATGGTGTAAGTCATATTGAGCTTGGTGCGCAATCATTAGATAATGATGTATTACTAAAAAGCCATCGTGGTCATGATTATAATGCAGTGAAAAATGCTAGCAAACTAATTCTACAGAATAAATTTACCCTAGGGTTACAGATGATGCTTGGACTCCCTGGAGACTCCTTGGACATTGCTAAAGAAACTGCAAAAAAAATAATTGACATTGGAGCACATGAAACACGAATCTACCCTACTCTAGTTATTAAAGACACTTCGCTACATACCCTATTCAACAGAGGTAATTATTCTGCGCTAACTACCAGCGAAGCCATTATTCAGAGTGCAGAAATATATAAGATATTCGAAAAAGGCAATGTAAAAGTTCTTCGTATTGGGCTTTACCCTGATGATAACCTAATAGAAAATGAAGTTGTTGCTGGTCCTGATATGTACAATTTTAAGGAGAAGGTTATGACTGAAGTTTGGCGACAGCAACTTGAAAATTTAATCGATAAAACCTCCCTAGAAAAGAGCATTAAAATCTATGTTTCGCCTAAGCAATTAAATTTTGCAATTGGCTACCAAGCATCAAACAGAAAATTTCTTTTTGATAGTTTTAAGAGAGTAAAATTCTATAGTAATTCTAAAATTAATAATCTTGAATATCATGTTGATTATTATTGATAAAAAACTGCCCGAACAAGCCAAGCAAAGGCTAAAAGATTATGGAGAACTATATGAATTGGAATCCACAAATATAGTTTATAGTGCCATATCGGGGCATCCCGATATATTTATTTTTCAAAATGACACAAAACTAATAGTAGCTCCAAATACGCCTATTAGCCTAATTGAAAAATTAGAAAGCAATGAGATTAACTTTGAATTTGGCTCAGAAAATTTAGGAGAAAAATATCCCCAAACTTCAGTATATAATGTTGCCTATGGAAATGGTGTTTTTATAGGTAATAATAGGTACTGCGACAGAAAAATACTAGAACTTTCAGAAGGCAAAAAGTGGATTCAAAGTAAGCAATCATACGCAAGGTGCAACACTCTAATCCTTGACAGTGATAGCATAATAACTAGCGAAAAAAGCCTTAAAAAGGACTTTAATAATACTCTAATAATAAATAATAATGAAATTCTTTTGCCAGAGTTTGATTATGGCTTTATTGGCGGCTGCGCAGGTATATACAAAAAAGAAATTTTTTTTACTGGAAGTTTAAATAACCATTCTCAAGGGAATGATATTAGAGAATTCTGCAAACAGAAAGGTTATACTATAGTAGAATTATCTGATGGAAAGCTTATGGACATAGGGGGGATTTTCTTTATATAAAAAAAGCCTTCAATAATAATTCGCAAAATGCAAATTATTGTTGAAGGCTAAAAGATAAAGTGAAAATATTACTATTTCACTGTCCAAACTATATCAATCATTTTACCCATTCGTAGCACTTTAAAAGTGTACTTATCACCAACTTTAAGAGCATTAAGATAATCTAAGGCTTTCAAAATTTCTTCAGGGGTATCTAGTCTTTTATCATCTAATTGAATTATGATATCACCACCAATAACAAGTTCCTCTTTGCCTATTTGTACTATTATAGAACCACCTTTCAAACCCATATAATAAGCAGGGGAATTTTCAGTAACATTCTCCACAAGTACGCCTCCACCTTGAGGAACATTTAATGCAAGAGCAAGTGGTCCATATAGAATTTGAGAATCCATACCTAACCATGTATTATGCTTATTTATTAGCAAATCTTTCACAATATTAATAGTAGCAACAAAGCCTATACCTTCAAAACCACCCGATCGCGACATTATTGAACTAACAATACCAATAACTTCACCATCCATATTGAACATAGGGCCACCAGAATTTCCAGTATTTATAGCTGCATCTGTCTGAAAAAATTCTAAACGGCTAAATCCGCTAGTCTTAGACTTATGCTTTTCTTTACGAGAAATATAACCCACAGACAAAGAGTGCTCTAATCCCATTGGACTACCAATAATCATTACTTTATCACCTATTCTAGATTTATCACTATCTCCAACTTTAGCAGGATTTGGGTTTTTTATAACTCCCAAAATTTCAATTTTAGCTACATCTGCAATTTTAGATAAACCTGTCACTTTAGCCATCAACTCTTGCCCATCAGCAAAAATTACTTTAATTTTATCAGCATTATTCACAACATGAGCAGCGGTAAGTATAGTTCCTTTATTATCAATTAGAACACCTGAGCCTAAAGCACCATATGAAACCTTATCGGAAGAAACTCCTGTTCCTTTAGTTTTACTTTCCATAACCTTAATAACGACCACTGACTTATTAAGTTTTTCGTATAAAGCACTAATATCTTGCGCGAAAGATGCTGTTGTATACAGTAAAAAAACTGCAACTATTACTATCAATTTATTCATTTAATTTTTTTTTTGGTTAACAATGACGCAAAGATAAACGAAATCATTAACGTATTACATACCATTATTTGTATTATTCCAAATATGGATCACACCTGCTTTCCTGTTTCGTAATAGGTTAATGAATTTCAAAAAATGTCATGTACATAGGTTATTTATATACATTTATTGAAAAAATAGCAGCTTCAAAATACAAAACTTGAATTTGGTGCAATAATTGCTTATTTTTGTGCTATGCCAACGAGAATATTACATACAATTATCTTTTTACTACTAAGCACATCATTCTATGCACAGATGGGTTATGTAAATAAAGCTATTGTTGTTGATAACGATACTATTTCAAATATTAACTTATCCACACATTATGTAGTTGGGCGGAAGAAATTTGAGAATAAACGTCAGGAAATAAGATATACACGACTAGTACGATACGTAAAGAAAGTATATCCTTATGCAAAACTCGCTGGTGAAAAATTAGATAGTTACGACAGCCTTTTACGAGTTACTCCTAACGAAAGAGATAGAAAAAAAATAATGAAGCAAGCCGAAAAAGATATACGTGCAGAGTACGAAGGCAAACTTAGAAAATTTACTATTGGGCAAGGGAAAATACTAGTAAAACTAATTGATAGGGAAACAAATCACTCTTCATACAAATTATTAAAAGAACTCAGAGGCTCTGTTAGCGCTATCCTTTGGCAAGGTGTAGGCCGTATATTTGGCTATAACCTAAAAATAAAATATGATCCCGCTGGTGAAGACAAAGATATTGAGAAAATAATACAACTTATTGATATTGG
>JAGLDA010000102.1 GCA_023145955.1 Bacteroidales bacterium | reverse complement strand
TAAAAAAACCTACCTTTGCTAATTATCAATTAATAAATTATAAAAAGATGAAAAGAGCAGTATTTCCAGGAAGTTTTGATCCAATTACCATTGGACATCAGAGTGTAATTGAAAGGGCTCTTCCTCTTTTTGATGAAATAATAATAGCTATTGGCATAAATGCTACTAAAAGCTCTATGTTTGATATGGAAGCTCGTAAGGAGTGGATAGAAAAAAGCTTTAATAATAACCCTAAGATAATAGTAAAATCTTTTGATGGCCTCACTGTGGATTTTTGCAAAAAAGAAGGTGCTCGCTACATATTGCGAGGGCTACGAACTGCTGCCGATTTTGAATTTGAAAGAGGAATTGGACAAGTAAATAAGCTCATGAGCAAGGAAATAGAAACTATATTTATGCTTACTTCTACTGCCCATACTCCCATTAGCTCTTCAATAGTTAGAGATGTAGTGAAAAATAATGGTGATATATCTAAACTAGTACCTGATTGCATAGTTGAAGAAATAAAAGCATATTTCTAATTAATTCTCATGATACCAAAATACAATAATTGACGTTAGCTATTTTATGAATAATCCCAAGATACTTATCCTTTTTACATTTCTTATTGCCACGCTTATAGGAAATACTATATCTGCTAAAACAAATGTAGATATTTACTTTCCAGGGGCTGAAGGAAAAACAGCAACTATATGGACTTATAAAGACCTAATCTCTCTAAAAAGAGAAGTGGTAGAAACCGTAAGATTCGATGAGCAAGGAAATATTTCTTTCAAAGTGTATAATAATGAAGTAAAGAATTATTTTGTGGAAGTTAGATATTTACGAATTACTTTTCTTCTTGAAGCCAACAAAGATTATAGCATAAATATTGACAAAGTAGATTTCTCCAATAGAGATTTATACCCAAAAAATGTTATTGGATATTTAAGCCCAAATTTCTCCATAAGCATTAAAGGAGAGCAAGGTCTGGAATTAAACAAAGAGCTAGATAGTTTAAAATTAATATTTGATGATTTTGCGTCACAAAATCATTTATCATTAATAAGAGGGAATAATAGTAAGCATTTAGTTGACAGCCTTGAAGAAACTTCTTCTAAATATATAAAGATACATACAAACCCATATTTGCAAACTTATGCAAATATACAGATGGCTCAATTTCGTAAGCTTAGCAGGCAATATGGCGATGACTATATTGTAACCACTTACTTTGCCAAGGATAAAATCGCTTACTATAATCCTGCGTTTATGGCTTATTTCAACGCATTTTGGACTAAATATATTGATACACGTATGCGCTTTAGTATTCGTAAAAAACTTGATTCAGTGATTAATGTCCAACAAAGTTATCAATCTCTTTCGGCATTAGTTTCAGAAGACCCTTTATTAGCAGACGATAATTTGCGCGAATTGGTTATCCTAAGAAACATCCCACAACTTTATTTTAAAGAAGGAATTAGTAAAAAAGCTCTAATAAATATTCTTTACGATATTAGTGCTAGCAAACAAAATTCAGAGCATAAACAAATAGCTATTAATATGCGCAAAAGGCTGGAAAATAATACAGCCTATGATTTTAGTTTTATTGATAGCAATAATGATACACTAAGCCTTAGCTCACAGAAAGGTAAATATGTTTATATTCAACTATTTGACAATGAATGTATTGAGTGCCTAGCTCAAATGCAGTATACAAATGAGCTATATGAAGAGTTTGACGATATTATTACATTCATACATGTTTCTTTAGATAGAAGTAATGAGGATATGCTTAACTCCATTAAAGGCAAAGCTTACCCCTGGCATTTTGTATTTCTGGAAGACAATTATAGCTTTATAAATAATTACCAAATTAGCGTTATTCCTCAGGCAATATTAATTGATAAAGATGGAAGCATTATTGATTTAGATGCAGTACAGCCATCTGATTATTTTAAGGATACATTTCTGAAAATGCTCAATGACAGAAAAGGTAATTTAAATCAGCAGAATAATCCAATGGATGGAATTAGAGTAAGATAATATGATAAAGCGAAGTTTATTAATATTTATAGTCTTATTAATCAACGTAATTTACAGCAACCTATATGCTCATCCTCATGTATTCATTATTAGCAATATAAACATTAATTTTGGCACAAATGGCATTAATGGTTTTGATGTAAGATGGACATTTGATAGCATGTTCACTGAGATTATGCTCGACGAATATGACGAAAACTCTGATGGAGAATTTGATAAGTCTGAGATTGAAAATTTATATAAAAAGGCCTTTATTAATCTAAAAAAATCAGGATATTTTACGCATATATATATTGGAGATGACAAAATAAACATCAATACTATAAGTAATTTTAAAGCCAGTATAAAAGATGGAGAAATGATATACAGTTTCTTCATTCCCATAAAAATAGACATTAATAACAACCCTCAAGATATAAGTATATATTGCTACGACGATGAGTACTATATGGATATAATGATGGATGAAGAAAAACCATTATCATATACTAATTCTAGCGTATATAATATTGAATATACTATTGCAGAAGACCCTAGAAAAGCATACTATTTTGAACAAATTTACCCTCAAGTTATCAGAATTAAAACACAGAGAAAATGAGGACGTCCATATTATTATTTATATTTTTAATATTTGGCTTGATAACAATAACTGCTCAGCAGAATCCAATGTTTAGCAACGATAATAGTGCAGAAGACAGCACTTCCATTGAGAATACAATTATTGAGAATGAAAAAACTATCAATCATGTTTATATCCAAGAAAATTTTATAAAAAAACACTATAATAATTTTCTTAGAAATAATAATAGACGTCAAGCTATATTACGCTCAAAAATAGTAAGCACT
>JAGLDA010000101.1 GCA_023145955.1 Bacteroidales bacterium | reverse complement strand
TCATATTATTTTTCGTAATACTTAGTGCACAAACATCTACTGCACAAGCATACAACAAACAGTTAAAACTAAAGTCTTGCAAGGACTCAACTGAATTATTATATCAAAAATGGTATATTGGAGGTTTGTTCGGCTCTAATCTTTTCTTTGGAGATGTAGCAGAATCTTCCAATATCATTGGGCTCGACTACGATGGAGACTTCAGTTGGTTGTTTCAATTAAATATTGGTAGAGAAATAAACCAAAATTTCGGAATTAGATCAGGGTTATCAATGGGGAAAATTTATTCATCGAAAAGCACAAATCATTTTAATGCAGATGTTAGAAATATTAATTTAGATTTTACAGTGAATATGTCTAATATTATTCTACCATATAAATTTGATAAAAATTGGAACACAACAATATTTATAGGAGGTGGAGTACTTGCGTATAGATCCATACTTTATAATGCTGATAATAAAGTAATAAATAGCGTAGGATACAATACTGATGGCACTAAAGATAATTTACTATACACTCCTCAGCTTAATTTTGGAATAATACAATCGTATAGAGTATTTAAAAATCTAGATATTAATGTGGAGCTTTCTGCCTCCAAACTTGTTGTTGACAATTTAGATGCACAAATTGCTGGTAGTGCTAATGATTTACACGGGAAAATTGGTATTGGAATTACCTATTTAATAGGCGATTATAATAAATCCTATAAGTATAATTCAGAACCATGTTTTCTTTCAAGTATTGAAGATGAAGAAGACCATTTAGAGAAAAGAATAGATTCCATTGAAAAAGTTTATATTAAAAGTGAGGCTTTAGACCCTTGCGACACCTCTACAGTAGATACTGATGGAGATTCTGTTCCGGATTGCAGAGATTTAGAGCCAAATACTCCCAAAGGTAGCATTGTAAATTATCAAGGACGAGCTATTGATAATAAGGACACAAATATCATTATTGTTAGCGTGTATTTTTCGCCTGTTTTCTTTGAATATAATAAATCAACAGTTGAGAAAACTGGACAGCAAACCTTATCATCTGTAGCTGTATATTTAAAACAGAATCCTGACAAGAAGGTATTATTAACTGGCAATACAGGAAAAATTGGTTCCGAGGAGTTTAATATAAATTTAAGTGCCGAAAGAGCTGAAGCAGTGAAGATGGCATTAATAGATGATTATGGAATAAGTGAGCATAGAATTAAAACTAAAGCTGCAGGCAAATCAGACATTCTATTCGACAAGAAAGTTAATGGCAATAGAAGAGTTGACTTTACTATTTTTCAATAGAAGGCACTGATAATATCGTATAAAAAACCATTTTCTTTATTAGAAAATGGTTTTTTTATTTGTAATGAAGCATTTTTTATTATATTTTAGCATTATAATTAATATCTAATCTATAGACATGACTATACCACAATTATTTGAAAATAGCGTTAAGGCATATCCTAACAACACTCTTGTTTTAGAAAAGGGAGTTTCAAAGCATTACCAACCAATAAGCTACACAAGAATTCAAGAGCTTGTTTATAATTTTGCTAAGGGTTTGAGTGAAAACGGAATTAGTTTTGGCGATAGACTAGCTTTATTATCAGAAGGAAGAAGTGAGTGGTTAGTTTCGGAGCTAGGCATGCTTTACATAGGAGCTATTAACGTTCCTTTATCGGTAAAGATTAATGAACTTAAAGATCTCAGTTTTAGGATAAATCATAGTGGCTGTAAACAAATAGTTGTTTCAGAAAGACAATTATCTAAAGTTAGAGAAATTAAAAAAACACTAAATGATGTAAAAAAAATAATTGTTATACTTGATAATGATATTGAGCTTGAGGATGACGAAATCTCTTATACTGATATAATTCTAAAAGGAGAAAAGTCATCAATTGATTTACCAAAAATATGGCAATCTATTAATAAACATGACGTTGCAAATATTAGTTATACTTCAGGAACTACAGCGGATCCAAAAGGCATAATGCTAACCCATAGGAACTATACGGCGAATGTAGAGCAAGCGGGTTCACTTATGGATGTTCCTCAAAGCTATTCATCCTTACTAATTCTCCCTTGGGATCATTCCTTTGGGCATACTGTAGGGTTATATACTTTAATAAAGAATGGTGCTAGCTTATCGGTTATAGAGTTGGGTAAAACGCCAATGGAAACATTGCGAAATATCCCAAAAAATATTAAAGAAACTCAACCGACATTTATTCTAAGCGTACCAGCACTAGCTAAAAACTTTAAGAAAAATATTGAAAAAAGCATTAAAGAAAAAGGTCCAAAGGTGGAAAGCCTTTTCAATAAAGCATTGAAATTAGCATACGAATATAATGCTGATGGATGGAATAAAGGCAAAGGAACTGTTGCCCTTAAAAAGCCATTGCTATGGATATATGATAAAATTCTATTCTCAAAAATTAGAGAAGGATTTGGTGGAAAATTAGAGTTTTTCATTGGAGGAGGTGCTTTACTAGACATTGAGCTTCAGAAGTTCTTCTATGCCATTGGTATACCTATGTATCAAGGCTACGGACTATCTGAATCAGCACCTATTATTTCATCAAATGCACCATTACGTCACAAATTAGGGTCTTCAGGGTTTATTGTAGATAACTTAGAGTTAAAAATTTGTGACACAGAAGGAAAAGAACTCCCCATAGGCGAAAAAGGTGAAATTGTAGTAAAGGGAGAGAATGTAATGAAGGGGTATTGGAAGAATGAAAGCGCTACAAAAGAAGCCCTTAAGGACAACTGGTTATATACTGGTGATATGGGATATATGGATGCAGATGGTTTTCTATATGTATTAGGCAGGTTTAAAAGCTTGCTTATTGGAAATGATGGTGAAAAATATAGCCCAGAAGGAATCGAAGAGGCTCTAGTGGAGCAATCAAATTTATTTGATCAAGTTATGCTATACAATAACCAAAGCAGCTATACTGCTGCACTTATTTTTCCTAATAAAGCTGTATTGGCAGAAGAAGTAAGAAATCTCGGCGGAGATATTAACACTGATACTGGTAAAGAAATTGCGCTAAAGATTATTCATTTAGAAATAGACAATTATTTGCTTGATGGAAAATATTCACATATGTTTCCTCACCGATGGATTCCTGCAGCAGTAGGCATCTTGAATGAAGGTTTTACTGAAGACAATAAACTATTGAACTCAACAATGAAGATGGTGAGAGGAAAAGTTGAAGAAAAACATAATGATTTGATAGAATATTTATTCACTCCTGAGGGTAAAAATATCATTAATAAAAGAAATAAGGCGGCTTTATAGTATACTATTGAAGTTTTTTTCTTGCACCCATTCCTTGCAAATGCATAGAATGCTTAATACTTATATTATCTTCATAGAGTAAAGGCTTCGACAACGGATTTATCAATTCTTTACTATTATTCTTTGATGAACTTATATTTGAAGAAATAGAATATGCATTCATCAAATTAGAATCATAAGGACAAAGCATACTTGTAATATCCGTAAGTGGAGTCTGACTATTCAACCAAATTGCTTCCAAATTTCTTGGTAATATTACTGGACTTCGATCATGTGGGATTTTACGCATCAGGTTATTAGACGTTGTTGTAATAATAGAAAAAGAGGCTAACTCTTCACCCGTTTTTGGGTTTTGCCATATATCGTATATACCAGCAAAAGCAAAAGGTCTGTTTTTATTTCTTAGATAAACTAAAAATGGATCCTTAAGACCATTTTTAGCAGAGCCTTCAATAAATGCATCAGCAATTACTAAACACCTTTGAGATCTAATAGGTTTTCGAAATGAAGGCTTATTTATTATATTTTTACTTCCTGTAAAACTTGGATTATTCTCTTTATTACGATCACCCTCCGCCCTTGCATTAAAAAGGTACATTTGTTTCTTAGCCCAAAAAGGAGTTAATCCAAATTGCATCAATTGCAATTTTTTGGGGCTAGCAGAGGTAATAACAGGAGCAAAAGTACCTGGAGATATATTATAATTAGCATTCCAACTAAAACCATTATCAACACTCACATTAAAGCGTTTTTCAATAACTTCAGTTTTTTGTACTAAGACATATCTACCACACATTACCCTAAAAAGGTTAAAATTTGAAATTAATTCCCAATGAAGGCATAAACGGTAATTGATCTACTCGTTGATTAGTAACCCTATCGATATAAAAAATATTAGCCCTATTATAAATATTAGTTATACTTAATGAAACTTCTAAGGTTGTTTCATCATTAAAATAAAACATTCTTTTAATACCAATATCCATACGATGATAGCTAGGTAAACGTTTACTATTAATCGCCCCATATACAATACCCACATCTCCATTTGCAGTAGTAATATCAGTATTTATACCTCCACCAAAGTTAAGGATTTCATAATTTCCGGCTGTGGGAGTAAAAGGAAATCCTGTGCCATAATTCCATCTTATATTAAAATCCCACAAAAGCTGTTTTCCGAATGTATAGCTTGTTAATAAATTTAGGTTATGTCTTCTATCAAAATGCGGAGTGTAGTATATTATACCATCATACCTCTCATTAAAGCCTAAAGAATATACAGCCCATAGGTAAATCTGTCCTTTCTGATATTTTACAGAAACATCAAAACCTTTAGCACTACCTTCCTCAATTATAAAATCTTTTTTCAGCATATCAGGCTTATCAAGGTAATCAGTATTATCCTCAAAAATTTTATTCTTATTTATATTAGTCAGCTGAGTATACCATTTGTAGTATGCTTCAAAATTAACGGTAATAGAATTACTCAAATCTATTTCAAAACCAACAATTGCATGGGTAGATTTCTGTAACTTATGGGTAAGTTCTTCTCCATCAAACTCATCTTGAAGATTTTCAGGTCCTGACACAAAGCCATAAAATAAGTTTACAACATCTCTATCTGAAGATGTACTAATAATGTTTTGTGAATAAACACCTGTTGCAGCTTTCAGTCTAATATAAGGTGTTAAGTTATACTTTAGTGCTAAGCGAGGTTCTATAGAAAGATCACCTAATGACGCATAATAATGCAATCGCAAACCTGGTGATACAATAAATCGAGAATACTCTTGCTTGCTATTTTTAAATGCTTTAGAACCATATAACAATCTTGCACCAACATAGGCAGCAACTTCAGTGGTAGATTCATTTTGAGTTATTTTTCTATTAGACGCATTTACAAAAGTAAAGTCAGTGCCAGTACTTTTCATATCAACACCATAAATAACTTTATTCTTTCCTAAAAAATACGTAAAGTCTAAGCCCATATTAAAACCTCCAACTTCGCTGCTACGAGGCAAACCCGAACCATCTTCTAAAGTTATTAGATAATCAGAATAAGAAACATGACCCGACATAAGCATAGGTGATTGCCCAGGAACTACAGTAAATTTCATACCTCCACCCATTGAATGCCATTCGTAATTATTTATTGTTTGATAACTTACTTGATCATTAAAGTCAAACCCAAAAACATCAAGTCTATTACCATTATTACCATTAAAGGATACTTTACCATAAAAGTCTGCAAAAGTAAATGGTAGACCATCTCCATCATTTACATATTTATAAATTACTTGTGATGTTCTATCTATATAAGATTTCTTTGCAGAAAAAACATAGGTAATACTTGGGGAATTATCATCTTTAGCTTTCAATAAAGGTCCTTCAAGCAATATTTTAGCCCCAAAAGTATTAATATCTACTTTTCCAGCAAATCTATTTGGATTTCCATAGCGTGTAGTAACGTCCATAACAGAGGAAATACGTCCACCAAATTGAGCACCAAACCCACCAGTATAAACATCTGTATTACTAATAATATCCGAATCAAAAACTGAAAACAAACCTATTGAATGGAAGGGATTATAAACAGTCATTCCATCTAAAAGTACAAGATTTTGTACTGGAGTTCCACCGCGAATATAAAGTTGTCCACCTTGGTCTCCTGTAAAAACAACGCCTGGCACAACCTGTAAGTACTGAGCCAAATCTGCTTGCCCTCCCACTGTAGGGAGCCTATTCATACTTTTAGACGAAACCTTCATAACAGAAGTTGTAGGATCTAATAAAGCCGTTTGCCGTTGTGCCGAGATTGTAGCTCCTGTAATTTGGTACATAGCTTTTTCAAGAACTAGCTTCATATTAATTAATTGATCAGACTCCGTTATATTAATCTGTTTTGATAATGTATCAAAACCAATATAACTAACCCTTAAAGTATAGTTTCCCTTGGGAATTTTAGAAATTGTGAAATATCCATTTACATCAGTAACAGCGCCATAATTAGTTCCAACAATATATACATTAGTATATAGAACTGGCTGGCCATTAGTTTTTTCAAAAACTGAACCACGAATAGTAGCATTTTGTGAAAACAGTTGTGTATTAATTATTAAAAATAATACTAATAAAGTGTAATGTATAATTGGTTTCATAGATATTTCATAATACAATAAGCAGATAATACCGCCTATAATTTAAAAGATATAGAGTATTAAACTATAAATAGTAGCGAACAAATGTAGTTATAATTATAAATTAATAAACTACAAATAAACACTATTTAAAACAAAAAAAACGGCTTAACACCGTTTTCCTTATTAGATAATTTTTCTTCTTTTCTTTTTAGAGCTTTGGTCCTTTTCTTTTATCATCTTTTCTTCTTGCTCTTTCATTTGTGCTTTACGAGCTTTTTTAAGCATATATTTATTTGCAAAATCTTCTCCTGGTTTTATTAATATAGCAACAACTAGTTTAAGAATCAACCCTACATATGCGTTGTCCTTAAATGCGTCATCAATAATAGGTTCTAGTAATACCTCTGAAACAACAAATAATCCGATTGCAATAAAAAGAACAATAGTACTTGCTTTTCGTCCAATCTTAGCTTCAGTTAACTGATCTATTGTATTATTTAGTTGGTTATTAAGATCCGCAAGTTGAACATTGGAATTCTCTAATGCATCATTAGTTTTATTGAGTTTCTTCTGTAGTCTATCGCTAATCTTAGTAATAATTTTTACTTGATCTATCAATTCCTCATAGTTCTCTACCAACTTTTTAAATTCAAGTTGTAGCTCCATTTGCGAATAATCATCACGCTTCAAGAAATTCTTGCTTTGATCTAGATTATCAACCTCATTTTGATAAATACTTTGCTTAGCCATTGTTTGTTATTAATTATTCTTCCTCAAATGAGATTATTTTAAAAGGCAAACCACTAACGTCTTCATAATCTTCACCAGTTTCCATCATTTCTTCATCGTCCTCTTCGTAATACCACTCAACAAGAACTTCTTTGCCATCATTAAGTAGAACTTTTAACTTTTTAAGAATTTCAAGAATATACTTTGATGAGCTTGTATTAAAATACTCTAAATTTATTTTTGCAATCGTCTTTCCTGGAGCTGAATTAGCATATTCATCTAACCAATTTAATACTGGCGTAAAAAACTCAAAAGTATTTTCCGGAATAGATCTTCCTTCTAGTTTCAGAATACCAGTTTCGCTATCAAAATTAATCTCCGGAGTCTGACGAGTACCGTCTATTATCAAATTATCCATAATATCTTTTATAAAATGTGCATTAGTTATTTAATTATTCTATTTTTTTGGCTTTTTCTTAGCAACTTTTACTCTAAGTTCAAAAAATGACAGAGTATCTGTAGCTTCATGAAAATCGTAAAATAGTTTCTGTCCAGATTTACGAGCCATATCAATCATACCTAAGTCAGCACCGCCTTTATCAGAAATAATATTATTATCCAATATCTGACGATAATAAGACCTTAGTTCTTCTTTTGACAATGAGTTCACTCTATCAATACGATCTCTCAATGGCGGTATTGCATCTTTCTTTATATAATTTCCAGTAAGAATATAGTAGTACTCATCATCATAAAACAGCTCTAGCATAGCTCTACGAGTATTAATATCTCCCGGCTCTTCAGCCTCTGAATGATGATATAAGTTTTGCATACATTCCACAAGTACATTAAAAATCTTCTTTTTAACGCTGCCCTTCTCTGATACAGAGTCAAGCCTTGTTTCCATAATCTGCAATACCATTGTAATAATATCTGAAGTTATTTCGCCTTTAAATGATAGCATAATGTGATTATCCATCATTTTACGAAATTTCTCGTATGTATTCATATCTATAATTTTATGAATTATTATAAGGCACTAAGATAAAAAAAATACCTATACCTTCCTATTAATTTAAAAACAAATTCCTATTACTAATACATCGTCTATCTGCTCATGCTCACCACGCCACTCTACAAACTGATCATCAAGAGATTGCAGGCTAGCATCCACGTTATTTACAGGAAGTTCCATAAGTAATTTTTTAAACCTTTTGGACATAAACTTCTTCCCTTTTACTCCTCCAAACTGATCAATATAACCATCCGTTGAAACATATAAACGATCGCCATGCTGCATTTGAACAGTCTTGGTTGTGAAATTCTTATTCATTCTTTCAGAAATACCAATTGGCATTCTGTCAGCTTTTACTTCCAACAAATAATCATCAAAAACAGAATAAGAAAAATCATAATCAAGATTAGCCTCAATAATTTTTTCTTTTCTAATAATGTACATCGAATTATAAGCACCAGAATAATGCACTATTCCTTTATCTACTTCAATTGACAATAAAGCAATATCCAATCCGTCTTTAGCTTGCTCACCACTCTGCTTGAGATCACTTACTATATCATGACGCATATTATCAAGTATTCGTGCTGGATCAATAATCTGCTTTTCTTTAACCACTTTATTAAGAGAACTAATACTAATCATACTCATAAAAGCACCTGGAACACCATGCCCCGTACAATCAGCAGCAGCAACAATAAGCCTATCATTATGAAATGTATTCCAATGAAAATCACCACTTACTATATCTTTAGGCTTATAATAAATAAATGAGGCTTTAAGCAATTCATCCATTTTATTTTGAGTAGGCATAATAGCACGCTGAATACGTCTAGCATAGTTAATACTATCCATAATATCCTTATTCTTTTGAGCTAATAAACTATTCTTATCTCTTATCTCTACAGTTCTTTCTTGAACTTTATTCTCTAATTCAGCCTTCTCTTTCAAAAGGCTCTTCTCTCTAATTTTTACAAATAAAACAACTCCTACAACTAAAACTATAACCACTATTGAAATAAACCATAACGTTAGCCAAAATGGTGGATTAATAGTAAACTTAATTGTTTGTGGTTGAGAATTCCATATACCAGAATTATTTTTAGCTTTGACTTCAAATATATAATCACCAGCAGGTAATGCAGGGAAATTAGCATAAGTTTGTTTAGTCTCAGGCTGCCATTCAGTCTCTGCACCTAACAACCTAACCTTATATACTACTGAAGAAGCATCGGATATACAAATCGCCTTATAATCAATCAAAATAGCGTTTTCATTATATTTTAATGAAAGATTGTTATAATTTTCTCTTTCTTCTAGATTTATTCTTAGCTTTGTAACAAAGGTAAAAGGAGGCTTATCATTTAAGTTTAACAACTTAGTTTTAATCTTTGTAAGACCTATAGTTGTGCCTGCCCATAAATTATTGTTATTACCCATATGCAATGCTTCATGCATTATTTCTACATTTTCAAAACCTTTCTTTTCTCCATACGAGTTAATTTCAAACGTGTTTGCATCTATTCTAGAAAGTCCATTATTCGTTCCACAAAAAATATTTCCTTCATCATCCTTTTGCAAGGCAATTACCATATCAGATATAAGACCTTCAGATTTTGTAAAATGCTGTGTCTCTTCTGTATTTGAATAAATATATAAACCCTCACCTTCAGTACCAACTAATAATTCTTTCTCATTTCCATATATTACAGAAGGAGTATATTCATCCTTTATATCATATCTAGTGATTTCACTACCAACAATTTTTGTTATACCTTTTCCTAAATGCCCTATCCATACAGTATTTTCGTTATCACAATAGATTGTAGAAATATCATTACTCTGAAGATTATCCCCTTGAGTAAGAATATTTGCCTGATCAGTTTCTGGCTCATAATAAATTAATCCTCCTGGCGAACCTACCCACACATGCCCTTCCGAATCAATATCTATGGCACTTACATTCTCAAAATTTGAGGATTGTCTCAATAAAGTATTTAACCTATATACATAGACCATTTTTTTTGTTTCCAAACTCATTACAGAAACACCACCACCGTAAGTTCCTATCCAAAGATTTTTGCCATCAGATCTTAAAAACCTAATATCATTTGATTGTAATCCAATATCATCACTACGGTATTCTACAATCTTATAATCTCCTTCATTGTTTTTAGTTAATTGAAAAACTCCATCATTCGTTCCTAACCAAATATCTGTAGTTTTATCATCCTCATAAATTGCATTTACCTGAATGGGGTTATTATCTATAAATTTACTATAATGAATAAATGCAAAGCTCTTGAACACAGACAAGCCACTAGAATAAGTGCCAATTAGCACATTACCTTCTATATCTACAAAAATACTTTTAACTTTATTCTCTGATAAACCATTTGTTTCGTTTAATGAAAGAATTTTTTCGTTTTTTACATTAGAAAGGCCACCACCCCAAGTTCCAACCCAAATAGAACCATCTATATCTTCAACTATTTCTGAAACCCAATTATTAGCGAGACCATCTCGCTTATCATAAATTATTGGTTTAGTGTCTATATCTTTATAATAATACAGTCCACCATTAAAAGTACCTATCCAAACACCTTTTTTAGAATCTTCAAAAACTTTAACAATAGTAAAGTATCGAGGCCAAGCATAAAATTGCTCATTAACAAGTTCCCATTCACTAGTTTTTTCATTATAAAACTTGGTCCCATATCTAGTAACAAACATCATTCCTAGGCTTTCGGTATTAGCCATAGAAAATATTATATTCCCTAAGTTATCTTTAGAAGTATAATGCGCACTCACAGTAATCTTTTCAGCATATGGGTCACTAATTAAATATACCCCATCACCATTAGTAGCAATCCATATTTGCTGTTTATCATCTACAACAATCTCAGTAATATCATTCTTAATGGAATCAAGTGTGACTTCACAAAAATGCCCATTACGATATACTGATAGCCCTCCAAAGAAATGCCCAAACCAAATATAACCAGATTCATCGACACAAATTGCACTAACACCATTTTCTGCTAGGCCATCTTCCTTAGAGAAATTTGTAAATATCTCTCCATCAAATTTTGATAAACCAATTTTAGTTCCCAACCAAACATAGCCATTAGAATCTTGTGCAATATCTTTTACCTGTGAATGAGCAAGACCATCCTTTACACCATAGTTATTAAAAAAATATTTTTGAGAAGAAGCTGAAATGCTAATAAATAGCAATAAAGAAATTGCTACACTATAAAATACTCTATTTGTAATATGCATATTATTGTGATTTAAGTTCTAATAATGTACTTAAAATAGAAATAAACAACTGCTTAGTATTTATCACTAAATAGTACAATAATGACGCCTTATATACTTAATTTTAGTTAGTTAATAAACAAGGGTCTTGCGTGCAAATTATTATTATCATCAATAAAAAAAAGAGTAACTTCATAATGAGGTTACTCTTTTTTAATATTATTTCTTACTTTCTAATAAAGAAAAATGTTCCGTTTTCATCAGGAAGTCCATCAATTTTTCCAAATTGTGGCTCTTGTTGTTTATTGCGTTTAACAGCAGATTTAACCTGCTTAACAATGCTACCTATTGGAATACAGTTGTCTGGATTATGAACTAATGAATTAGCAAACGTTTTTGTAAATTGTGAATTATCTGAAGCTAATTCTAATCCTGCAGAAGAGAACACTTGAGAAGACTTAAATTTTGTAGCTTTCCAATCACCACAACTTCTAACTTCATCATCGTCTCCACGCATAGCTTGATAAAACGAAGGCCCTGACTCACAAGCATCAGTAATAACTAAAGTATGTGTAATAACTTTGCTATATGATTTCATTGCCGATTTTAAAGCTTGAATATTAAAGAAAGTAAACTCATCATCCGTTTCACCATCAACTGGAACCCAATATCCTGTACTATTTAAAAATTTACCATGACCAGCATACCAAACAATAATTGAATTCACATTATTATTAATAACTTGATCTCGTAAAGTAATAGAAAAGAATTTATCCATTTGATTTTTAGTTAAATCCTTCTTATGAATAATCGCATTAATATTATACTTCGATAATGCAGCTTTCATAATAGTAATATCTTTTCCTGGACCTTCTAGTGATGCAAAAGTCTTATAATTAGAATTTTCAATAAACACTACCCAAGTTTTACCCATTGGGTTGTCCGATGAAGCTCCACCTCTATTAATCAACAATTTTTTAGTGGAAATATTTCCATAAATATCTTCAACATTAATAGATATTTCACTTTTATTTTTAACCTCTATATTAGCATTAAATGTTGGATTTAATTCAGAAGGACGATAACTAGCAGTAACTCCATCAATAGAGATACTAGCAATTAAACTCTTATCAAATACAGATCCCTGTACAAACAGAAGGCCTTCTTCTTCAAGATAAATTTGACCATCACTAGAAACCATAGGTTGAATCAGTTGAATCTCTGGTAACCCTATTTCAGTATATAATATTGGATATTTTATTGTTCTAACATTATCATAAACATCTGAACAAACAAATTCTATTTCTGTTTTACCAGTTACATTAAGGTCTATAAAAAATTCATTCTTTTTAGATGTAGAATCAAATTGAATATCGACACCATTAATTTTTAAATATTTTATAGGGCTTATATCATTAACCTGTCCAGCGAATTTCTGAATTTCAGTTCCTTCAATAATTTGAATTTTATTATCTACATTCAAAAATGGATCACTAATAATAATTTGAGGTTTATCATCTTCGCGCTTAAGCTCAAAAAGCTTAACACGAGCAGTTGCTAACATAGCTACAGCTGCTTCGTCCTTAAGGTCTAGTTCTTCTAATCTTTCATAATCAGCAATTGCATTATCCAAATTACGCATAGCTACATAAGCTTCAGCTCTTTTGAAATATGCTTGATAGTAATTAGGCTTAAGCTCTATAACTTTAGTATAATCTATAACCGCTGAAACATGCTGATTAAAAGCTGTATAACTTAAACCTCGCTCATAATAAACATCCTTAATATAATCTTCATTTGGATACAGTAAAATTATTTGAGAAAGATCATTAATCGAACTCATATAATCCATTTTTTTGCGATAAGCTTTAGATCTTATCCATAGTGCATCCTTTGATTTAGAATCGTGCACCAATGCAGTATTGGCAGAATTAATAGCTTTATCAAACTGATTTTGATAATAGTAAGAATTTGCAGCTCCAACATATCCTGTGGCAAAATTAATATCTTCATCTATAGCAAACGCATAAAATTTTTGAGATTCAGAATACTGTTTCAATGAAAACAATATTTCAGCTTTATCAAAATACGTAGAGAAATTTTTCTTAACGCCTATTGCTATATTAGATATTTCAAGAGCCTCATTATCAATACCTAAATTATGCAAAGACATTACTTTAACATGGTATGATTTTAAGTTTTTCTTATCCTGTGCAATAGCTAAGTCTGCATTTTTTATAGCTCTTTTATATTCTTT
>JAGLDA010000100.1 GCA_023145955.1 Bacteroidales bacterium | reverse complement strand
ACCAGCTCGCTCATAATCATTTAATGCTTCTTTAGCATTATCAATTTTTTTATAAGCCTCTGCTCTTGATATATAAGATTTTACATAATTAGGATCAAGGTCTAATGATTTTGTATAATTATCAATAGCATCTTGCATTTTACCATTTTCAGCAAATTTCTCAGCCGTCTTATAGAATTTCTTCGCGCTTTGAGCATATGTTATTGTGGTTGCTAACAATAACAATAAGATAGTAAATGTTATTTTCATGATAGATATTTTTAAATTAATGAAGTAATGATTGCAAATATACGAATAATTAGTATCGCTTGTCAATAGGACAACCCACAAATAGACTTAAAAGTACAAAAAAGGGCAAAATACATAAAATCAATACCCATAAACAGGTATAAAACCTACATTGAATTACAAATTTAACTACTTTATGATATTTATTACTATAAAAAAATTAATGAACTAAAGTTCCTACATTCTCACCATTTACAACTTTAGCAAGCTCATTTTCCTTATTCATATCAAAAACATAGATTGGTAAATTATTTTCTTCGCAAAGAGTAAAAGATGTAAGATCCATAATCGCTAACCTCTTTTCGTATGCCTCTCTAAAAGTTATTTTATCATATTTTACCGCCTTATCATATTTTTCAGGATCCATATCATAAACACCATCAACACGGGTTCCCTTAAGTATTACATCAGCCTCAATTTCAATAGCACGAAGCGCACTTGCTGTATCAGTAGTAAAGAATGGGTTCCCAGTACCTCCGCTAATAATAACAATTTTACCATCATTCATATATTCGACGGCTCGCTTGCGGCTCATTCGTTCTGCTATAGGGTCAATTTCTAGTCCTCCAAGTAATTTTGTATACATTCCAGCTTTTTCCAATGCTCCTTGCAATGCCATTGAATTAATAACGGTAGCAAGCATTCCCATATAATCACCCTGAACACGATCCATTCCTTGACTAGCACCACTTAATCCTCTGTATATATTTCCTCCACCTATTACTATGGAAATTTGAACTCCAGTTTTATGAGCAGCTAGTATTTCTTTAGCATACTGCTCCAGACGTTTAGGATCAACGCCAAATTGCTGCTCTCCCATAAGGGCTTCGCCACTTAATTTTAATAAAATTCTTTTATATTTCATAGTTGTTATTATATTCATAAGTTGCTTAATATTGAACACCAAAATACATAAACAATTATATCTTAGCCTAATACATTAACAATCTTAATTTGATTAACATAGTTCTAAAGCAATAAATATACGACTAACGCATATTTGTAATAATAAGTCAAAAGTAATAAAATAATACACTTACATTATTTGATATTTACAAAAATGGGTAATTATCTAATTTGCGAAATAAAACTGTCAATTACTACCACTTACCGAGAGTTTACGTTCATTCACCTAAAATGATTAGTTATCTTTGTAATTGATTGTACTTTTGCATCATTAAATAATCAAAATATATAAATTATGAAAACCATTTACCCAGACTCAACTGAGGAACAACATCGCAATAATTCGAACACAAAACAAACTCCATTGAGCAGAACAATTATTGCATTAACATTTATTATTGCTGGATTACTTATTATTGCTAAAAGAAGCGACCTAATTACCAGCGATACATTCCATATGATATTCAATTGGCAAGTGCTACTTATATCAATTGGGGTTTTCTCTATTTCTAAAAATAAAAAAGACAATATAGGTGGATATATAATGATTCTAATAGGAAGTATATTTCTAATTCCAGAATTTATTGATATTAATTATAACACAAGAGAACTATTCTTTCCAGCGATACTAATTGGTGTTGGAGTAATAATACTTTTTAAGGGAATGGATTATTTTCCAAAAAAAACCAAAGAAAGATTTTCCAGTAAAAACCTAGATGATATAAATGCAATAAATGATAATCTTATGTTTGGTGGTGGAGAATATCATATTACAAGTAATAATTTCAAAGGAGGCTCTATAAATGCTATCTTTGGTGGTGGAAGTTATAATTTTAGAAATAGCACTCTTGCAGAAGGAATTCAGATTTTAGAAGTAAATATTATTTTTGGTGGTTTAGAATTAAATATACCTTCTGAATGGGATGTTAAACTAGAAGTTACTTCCATACTTGGTGGATTTAGCAATAAAAATATTGGCTATTCAAAACCAACTGAATCCAAAGGGCAATTAATTATTAGAGGAACAGCTATTTTTGGTGGTGGCGAACTCAAAAGATACTAAAAGCATCATAATGAGAAACCCTTTTCTGCAAAAGTCTGTTTGGACAATACTATATGCAATTTGGTGGATACTTCCTTTAAGTATCCACTCATTTGTTTTGTGGAAAGCTTTTGATTATTCTAATAACCTAATAATAATTGATTCTGCTATTAGCATAATATGGCTAGCAACAATATGTCTAAGTCTTTGGTATATGGTTAGGTATACTTTTATTGAGTCAGTCAATTGGAAAAGAAGTATCAATACCCATATAATAGCAATGCTTATTGTTTATATAATTTGGGTTGGTGTAACATATGGCATTGTTATAATAATTAATCCTGATTTTATCATTTTCTACAAACAAACATTATTATGGAGGCTACTTTTATTTATTCCAGTATATATAATTGTTATTTTTAGTTATTTTATATTTTCATTTATAGAGAAACAAAACAGCAGTGAATTGCAACAAGCAAGGATGGAGGCAAAAGTTATAAATGCCGAATTTGAGGCTCTTAAATCTCAAATAAACCCACATTTCTTATTCAATAGCCTAAATTCGGTATCGTCATTAACTATGACAAACCCTAATAAAGCTCAAGAAATGATAATAAATATTTCTGATTTTTTTAGATTTACACTTATTTCATCTAAAGCACAATTTACTGATTTGCATAGTGAACTAGAACATGCTTTATTATACCTAGAGATAGAAAAAAACCGGTTTGGAAAAAGAATGCAGGTTATTGAAAATTTACCAGAAGAATTATACAATATAAGAATTCCAACATTAATATTGCAACCATTAGTCGAAAATGCTGTTAAACATGGAGTTTATGAAAGTAGCAAAAATATATGTATAAACTTTACATTTGAGGACATCGGTGATAAAGTAAAGATTAACATAGAAAATGATATTGATAAGGATAATGGAAGCGCAAAAAAAGGAACCTCAACTGGGCTAAAAAATGTATCTAAAAGATTAGAGATCGCCTATAAAGACATGAATTTATTAACTACAAGCAAGTCAGATAATCGTTTCAAAGTTACAATCTGGATTCCTAAGACAATATTTAAAATAGTATAATTATGAATACAAAAATTAAGGTTCTAATTATTGAAGACGAAGAGCTTGCAAGAATTCTTCTAAGAAATTTCATTGAAAAATACAATAATATTGAGATCATTGGCGAATGCGAAAATGGATTTGATGGAGCAATAGCCATTAAAGAAAAAAAGCCTGATTTAATTTTCTTAGATATTCAAATGCCAAAGTTAAACGGGTTTGAAATGTTAGAATTTATAGAATCCCCACCTGCCATAATATTTACAACAGCTTATGACAATTTTGCCATAAAAGCATTTGAACTCGGTGCTATTGATTACTTATTGAAGCCTTTTTCGCAGAAAAGATTAAAACAAGCAATTGATAAAACTATGAACCTAATTAGTAATAAGCCTCCACCTAATAACAATATAAACAATCTATTACAGTATGTACACGAAGAGCAAGAAATAATAAAACGAATAGCCGTAAAGAACAGAAACAATATTGAAATAATACAAACTTCAAACATAGAGAGAATAGAAGCTCAAGACGATTATGTATTTATATATACAAATGATGGCAAACGATTTTTAAAAAATAGCACGATGTCTTATCTAGAAAAGCATTTGGACTCAACAGAATTTATACGAATACACAGATCCAATATTATTAGAATAGACAGAATAAGTAAAATAGAACTTTACGAAAAAGATACTCAATTAATATTTCTTAAAGGTGGTGATAAAATAAAAGCCAGTAGAAATGGCTATAAGGCTTTAAAAGCTATTCTTTATAAATAGCCTTTGCAATAAGCGTAAAATACTGCGTTATCCTAATTTTTGAAACAGTCATTTACAAATGTAAACTCCTTAGCTAAGTACATGACAAAAAAAGTAACTGATTTTGATGTTATTTGCTCATCACATAACAATAATAACTTTTAGACGTAGATTAATTATAATTAAAAAGATTTCAGTAATAAAATATTTGACTTATGCCGCGGCCGTAATAGGCAAACAAAATTGCATAAAAAAGCCGCTAAGTAGTTTTACTTAGCGGCTTGGAATATGTTTATTGTAAAAAAATTACAATGCCAATCTATAGAATTCAGTTACAGTTAAATCCTTATCTGCAGATTTAAGATACTGATCAATAGATTTCTTATTATCATGTAAGTATACCTGAGCTAAAAGAGTATTTTCTTTATAAAACTTATTAAGTTTTCCTAAAGCGATTTTCTCAATTAAATTTTCTGGCTTACCTTCTTTACGAGCTTGATCTTTTCCAATTTCAATCTCGTTCTCAATAATTTTTGGATCAACACCATCTTTATCAAGAGCTACAGGAGCCATAGCAGCAATTTGCATATTTATATTCTTACCAACAGTATCAATATCTTCAACATCAGACTTATTAACTCCCATAATAGTAGCTAAACGATTACCTTGATGTATGTATGCAAATACCTTAGCAGCAGAAATTGTTTTAAAGTCAACGATTTCTATTTTCTCACCAATTTTTCCTAGTTGCTCAATAATTAATTCGCTAATTTTTTGACCATTAAGATCAGTATTAGAAAGCGTCTCAACATTATCAATTTTACCTTCAATAGCTTTATCAGCAATGGAAGTAACAAAATTAACAAATTCGTCATTCTTAGCAACGAAATCAGTTTCGCAACTAATACGAATTACAGCACCAAAAGTAGCGTCAGAAGACACTTTAGCAATAATAACACCTTCATCAGCATCACGATCAGCACGCTTTTCAGCAACTTTTTGTCCTTTTTTACGAAGTATTTTTATTGCATCATCAATATTACCTTCAGCTTCGGTTAAAGCTTTCTTGCAATCCATCATGCCTGCACCAGTTTTCTTTCTTAGTGCATTTACTTCAGCAGCAGTTATTTTCATATATTTAATATTTTATGATAAAATGAGTCACATGATAAGAAATAATTACAACTTCATGAGTTAACTAATTATTTTTATCATGTTCACTTCATATTATTCTATATTCTAATAATTAATAAAATTAAGCTTTAGCCTCTTCAGTCTTAGACTCTTCTTCTTTTGCCTTAGCAGCCTCTTCTTTAGCTAATTTAGCAGCTTCAGCTTTAGCTTTCTTCTGATTTTCAGCTTCAGCTTGCTCGCTAGCACGTTTTTCACGTTCTAGTTTACGCTCAGCTAATCCTTCTTCAATAGCAGTAGCTACAACATCCACAATAAGAGCGATAGATTTAGTAGCATCATCATTTGATGGAATTACAAAATCAACATCCTTAGGGTTTGAGTTAGTATCAACCATAGCAAACACAGGAATATTTAACTTTTTAGCTTCGGCAACAGCAATGTTTTCCTTAACGATATCCACAATGAATAAAGCTGAAGGAAGACGAGTAAGGTCAGAAATACTTCCGAAGTTACGCTCTAACTTAGCACGCTCACGAGACATTTGAAGACGCTCACGCTTAGATAAGTTATCATAAGCAGGTTCTTTCATCAATTTATCAATAGAGCTCATTTTCTTAACAGCTTTACGAATAGTCGCAAAGTTTGTAAGCATACCACCAGGCCAACGCTCAGTAGTATATGGCATACTAGTTTTTTGAATTCTATCAGCAACGATATCTTTAGCTTGCTTTTTAGTAGCAACAAAAAGAATTTTCTTACCAGACTTTGCTATTTGCTTTGCAGCAGCAGCAGCAGTCTCCAATAGTGCACTAGTTTTATGAAGATCTATGATATGAATACCACCTTTTTCCATACGGATATAAGGAGCCATATTTGGATTCCATTTACGCTTTAAGTGACCGAAGTGTACACCTGCATCTAACAGGGTATCAAAATTTACCTTTGACATATTTTATTATTTAAATTTGTTTACATTCTGTTAATAATCAACCCCTGAGTAGCCTTATCTCTATATAATAGAAATAAGAGTCTCAACAGTTTAGATACTAAACAAAATACTAATATATTAACGTTTCGAGAATTGGAATTTCTTACGTGCTTTTGGTTGACCTGGTTTCTTACGCTCAACCATACGTGGGTCACGACGCATTAAACCATCAGCCTTAAGCAATGGGCGATATTCCTCATTAATTTGAACTAATGCACGAGCTATTGCTAAACGCATAGCCTCTGCTTGTCCTTTAATTCCACCACCATCAAGGTTAACCTTAACATCATATTTAGCTACAGTATCAGTACAAATGAATGACTGAGTAGCAATATATTGCAAAGTACCTGTTGGAAAGTAATCATTTAAATCACGCTTATTAATAGTGATTTTACCAGAACCTTCACTCATATATATACGAGCTACAGCTGTTTTTCTACGTCCTATTACATTAATTACTTCCATGGTTATTTAAGATCATTAAGGTTCAACAATTGTGGCTTTTGAGCTTCTTGCTTGTGCTCAGTACCAGCATAAACAAACATATTGCGGAATAATTGGGCTCCCAATTTATTCTTTGGCAACATACCTTTAATAGCTTTTTCGACAACAGCAGTTGGCTTCTTAGCTAATAATTCAATAGGTGTAGTAAAACGCTGACCCCCTGGGTATCCAGTGTGACGCACATACTGCTTGTCTGTCATTTTTTTGCCCGACAATACAATTTTCTCTGCATTGATAATAATTACATTATCACCACAATCAACATGTGGAGTAAAGTCTACTTTATGCTTACCTCTCAATAAGAAAGCAGCTTTTGAGGCCAAACGACCTAAAGTAGCACCTTCTGCATCTAGAATAACCCAGTTCTTGTGAACAGTATTCTTGTTTGCAGAAATAGTTTTATAACTTAAAGTATTCATAGTTATTTATTTCTAAAAAAAAATTAATAAAAACTCCATTATTTTAAACAAACTAACATGTTTAAAACAAAAGATTAAATATTAAGCCTATTTTTATTACTGTTTTGGGCAAAAAGTTATCGGCAGCCACCTCACCATAGGCAACATCTTTCTCTAATTCCGATATAAAACAGCTCCAAAAACAAGCTAAAACCCTCAAATACAGAACATTCAACTAAGTTCCGATTTTCGGGCTGCAAAAGTAATATTATTTTATTTAATAGACAAGGTTTTTTAATGCTAATTTATTAATTGGAAATTAGCATTTGGTAAACTTTAATAGCCTGCACTCCATTTATATAATAAAGAGATTCCGAAAGAGTTATAATCAAAATTATGAATTCCTATTTGATACCTCAGCTGCCAATTAAAGCCTTCTTTTTCTGTTCCTACTTGCAAACGAAACACACTCGGCCTATCGCCTATATTCAAATACCCATAGTAACCCGTATATATAGCTCGTAATAAATACATATCGTATTTAGCACTTATACCTAATCCATAGGCTATTGCATCGTTCTGACTATTGGTATTGGACTGAGTTTGCCAAATATAGCTGCCAATATTACCAAAGGCACGCAATGCAATTTTCTTATTACTTATAATATTCTTTCCCATATTAATAAGAGCATAATATCCAGGAGTATCGGTATAACGTGCATTAGATAGATTTGTTCCCGAGGCAGTTTTAAAATAAAAAGAAGCAATAATATCAGGGAAGTATTTCATTCCTTTGACAACTTGAAAGTTAGTTCCAAACCAAAAATCACCACCAGCAGTTCCCGTTGGATCATACGAACGAGCCATACGCTCGTCTCTGGTAATAGTATCCATACTATAATACTCTATTGGCACAAGAAACATCTCAAAACTAGCAATGCCTTTAAATGGAATTTGCAAAGAAGTGTATAAATTATATGTATTATCTCCTTTGGAAAGGTGCATTTCAGGTCTGAATTCTACCTTAAAAAGAGGAGATATTAGCCCTTCTCTCATATCAGGTACAGGAAGAGCATTAGGTCCAAAATAAGCTGCAGAAGTATTCATCTGGCGAAACCATGGCTCATCACCCTGATGCCAATCATGCTTCTCGTTCCACCAAGAAAAATCACCTTGCGCAGATATCTGCTGAACTAATACAAGCAAAAACACAGCAATAAAAACTCTCCGAAGAAATATTGATAAATACATATAGAGAACAAAGATGAGAAAAATTTCATATAAATATCAAAAAAAACAAACATTTTTATTCTTTATACGCAAAAAACATATCTTTGCAGTATATTACATTAATAAACAAAGTACTGCTAGGTTTGTTATGAGTTATATAATTTTCTATTTCATAATTTGTTTTAGAAATATAATCAGTAATCAGTGTGTCAGTAATCTGTAGCCCCTATAATTATAGGAATTTACGGCTAACTACCGAATACTTTTTACCGATTACTATAAAGTTATGATTCAAATAAATTAACCGCATTATTATTAATAGACCCACACGAAACCCTGTAGAACCATTAACAATAAAATAAATTGAACAAAACGTATAAAATAAAAGTAGCAGTAGTAATTCTAAACTGGAATGGACGAAAATTTCTAGAGGAATTTCTTCCCTCAGTGGTTGCTAACTCTATAGGTGCCAAAGTAATTGTTGCTGACAATAACTCTAGTGATGATTCTGTGGACTTTATGCGTAGTGCTTATCCTGATTTACAATTAATAATTAATAAGCAAAACACGGGCTATGCTCAGGGCTATAATAATGCTTTAAAAGAAATAGATGCTGAGTATTATGTATTATTAAATAGTGATATTGAGGTTGGAGAGAATTGGGTTATGCCAATTATTGAAGAAATGGAAAAGGATAATACAATAGGTGCTGCCCAGCCTAAACTACGTGCTTATAATGAAGAACAGCGGCATGAGTTTGAGTACGCAGGTGCAGCTGGTGGCTATATTGATAAATATGGATACCCATTTTGCAGAGGAAGAATTTTTGATAATCTGGAAACAGATAATGGGCAATATAATAGCAATAAAGAAATATTTTGGGCAAGTGGAGCTGCCATGTTTGTAAGGGCTGAGGCTTTTGACAAAGTTGGAGGATTAGATGGTGATTTTTTTGCTCATATGGAGGAAATAGATTTTTGCTGGCGACTCAAGCTTGAAGGTTATAAAATAATGTCAATTCCTAAATCAACTGTTTACCACGTTGGAGGAGGCACCTTACCAAAGAATTCGGCAAGGAAAACATATCTGAATTTTAGAAATAATTTTACATTATTGGTAAAAAATTTACCTAGAAATAGGGTTTTTAAGGTAATAATATATCGTTTATTACTAGACGGAGTAGCTGGGCTAAAATTTCTTTCGCAAGGACATTATAAAGATACATTTGCTATACTAAAAGCACATTTTTATTTTTATACTCACCTAAGCGAAATTAGAAGAAAAAGAAAAAACCGAAACATAACCTCAGTTTCACAAATGTATAATCGAAATATTGTTTTTGATCATTATATATTAGGAAAAACAAAATTTAGCGAGCTTAAAGAGAGCCTTTTTACGAAAAAATAAAAACTAATAACGAAAATCCCTCTTTGAGCTAAAGCTTCCTACCTATGCTATACAACAAGAGTGCTATAATTTTATGTAATTTCGGCTAATA
>JAGLDA010000010.1 GCA_023145955.1 Bacteroidales bacterium | reverse complement strand
ATGGACAAGAGCGAAAAAACTCCCACCCACAAATTTAAAATAATTTATTTTCTAAAAAAGTAAGTGAATGAATGACCTTAGTTCTTTTATGTATCTGCCTTCCTGTTTTCTAATATGCTAATAAATTTCAAAAAAAATGTCATGTCCATAGAAAGAAAATATATATTTACTTTCAAAATTAAGCCTTATTTTTTTTGTACTTTCGCACCACAATATACTAGCTATGACATTGAGGTTAAAACTTATTATATTACTTATTTTTCCAGTGCTCAGCATAATAGCACAGCCTGGCAACTATTGGTCAATGGGTTCAAATACCGAAGCTTCTATTTTGGCAGGAGCTGTAGTTGGAGGCGGTTCTGGCATTACATCAATCTTTTATAACCCTGCAGGAATATCAGAACTTGACCAAAATAAAATATCCATTGACGCATCTCTTTTTCAGTTCAATTTATCAAATTATAAAAATGCCTATCGTGAAACTGAGGATGAAAGTTTTCTGGATTATCAGGCTTTACCGAGATTTTTTTCTTTCGTATATCACTCAAAATCAGTTCCAAAATTAAGTTTTCAATATTCAGTATTTAGTAGAGGGCAGCATCTATCTAAACTAAATGGCAATGGCAGTAGAAATGTAATAGAAGAATATACCAATAATGAAAAGGAGTATTCTGTAAACTATACTTATGAAAATAGATTTACTGATACATGGTTTGGCATAGGAACATCGTATAAAATAAACGACCACTGGATTATTGGATATAGTTTATTGGGTAGTATAAAGACGTTACTATATTATGAAAATACCGGCGTGGATTTACTTCCTATTAATGACTCTATTACAGAGGTGTCTAAATATTTATATTACGATAGGCAAGACTTATACGTTGTAAGCGTAATAAATAAATTTGGCGCACATTATAAAACTGGCGACTGGTCGTTTGGGTTAAATATCACTACACCTTCTATACGGATTTATGGCGATGGTTATCACCGAAGAGAAGTGAGCATGACTAATATAATTCTTAAAGATGGCCCTGTGGATGATTTTGTAGAAAAAGAAACAAATTACCACCTACGATCAAATTTTAAGGAACCCCTTTCCATAGCTTTTGGAGTACAGAGGAGCATTTCTAAACATAATATTAATTTATATTTTACCACTGAGTACTTTTTCGAAATTGATGATTATAAATCCATAGATAATTCAAAAATTGCAAATTTCTATTCTGATGAGTATAAACCAGGTTCTGAATTTCTAAGCTTTCAGTATGGGGCTCATGATGTGCTTAATATTGCGGTGGGTTTCAAAAAAAATATTCATGAAAAACTAGCCTTGATGGTAGGTTTCAAAACTGACTTTTCTACTTATCAGGTTTCTAAATACGACCAAGTTGAGTACGGACAATATATTCGTGGTTACAGTGATTTGTATTATCTAACAACAGGAGTGCGTTTTGATTTTAAGAAAGCTAATGTGCTTTTTGGGTTACAGTACTCATACGGTAAAAGAAAAGATCAATATCAATTCCGAAATTATAATTACCCAGGAGTATACGACAAAGGTAATTACTATGCACTGCAAGATTACCCAGAAGACAAAATGGAATATACCAACAATGGGTTAGGAATATATTTAGGCCTAGGATTTAATTTTTAAGAGCACTATCAACAGCCAATGCTGCTGTAGAATATGCAATTTGAAAATTATATCCTCCAGTATTTGCATCAACATCAATTACCTCACCAGCAAAATATAGATTACTAACAATTTTAGATTCCATTGTTTTTGGATTAATTTCATCAAGCGATATTCCTCCTTGCGTAACTATTGCTTCACTAAAAGGTCGGTGACCAATTACCTCAAAGCTTAAACTTTTAAGAGCATTTTTAATACGTTTTCTACTATCACCATTAATTTGATTGGCTAACTTTGATGAATCAATACTACATAATTCCATTAGTGGCTTTACCAATTTAGAAGGCATCCAAAGTTTAAAAATATTCTCTATATATTTCTTACCATTCTCATTAAGATCTTTTATTAATCTTTTATCAAGCTTAGCATCATCGAGAGCAGGCTTTAAATCAAGCTTAATTTCTACTTTCTTATTTTCAGCCAGTGCATTTACCACTTGCCTACTTAATGTAAGAATAATAGGCCCCGACAAACCAAAATGAGTAAAGAGCATCTCGCCAAATTCTTCATCAACTTTTTTATTATCTACCCAAAGAGTAGCAGTTGTATTCTTAAGGCTCAAGCCCATCAGCCTGGTTGCCAATTTGCCTTTAGTCTCTATAGGAACCAATGCAGGGCGTGGAGTAGTAATACTATGCCCTAGAACCTTCGCTAGAGAGTAGCCATCGCCAGTGGACCCAGTTAAGGGATATGACTTGCCACCAGTAGCAAGTACCACAGCATCGGCATTTACCTTTTGCCTACGCCCATCCTTTTCAAACTCTACTCCCCTACATATCCCATCTTCCACAATAAACTTACTAACTTTACTATTTACAAGAACCTCCACATTTTTGTTAAAAGCCCAATTGGTATATGCATTAAGAACATCTTTTGATTTATTACTCTCAGGAAAAACACGATTCCCTCTTTCTGTTTTATATTTTAGCCCTTGTTTATCCAAAATGGCCATTATATCATCTTTAAAAAAGTTTTTATAGGCAAATTTTAAAAATTTAGGCTTAGGATGATGCTGTTTCATATGATTAGAAGCATAGCTATCGTTGGTAATATTGCACCTACCCTTTCCAGAAATTAGCATTTTTCGTCCAACAGAGCGCATTTTTTCCAGTAAAAGTACTGATGCTCCTTTTTCGGAAGCTCTTCCTGCAGCAATAATACCAGCAGCACCACCACCAATAATTATAATATCGTATTTTTTATTTTGCATTTATTTAAGCGCTAATTACTGATTATAAAATACCCTCTTTAAGAATATCGTGTAAATGAATAACTCCAACATAATTTTTCTCTTTAACAACTAAAAGCTGAGTAATATTTTTCTCCTTCATAATCTTTAGCGCCTTTACTGCTAGCTCATTTGCTTCAATATTACTAGGGTTTTTACTCATAATATCTTTAGCTAATAGGCCATCAAGGTTGTCATGCTCCTGCATCATTCTCCTAATATCTCCATCGGTAATTATGCCTTTAAGCTCACCATTGTCAAGTACCGCAGTGGTGCCTAACCGTTTTGATGATATCTCGATAATTATTTCTCTAATATTGGCATTAATATCTACTTGAGGCTTTTCATTATTATCAGAAAGGTCTTCTACACGCAAATAAAGCTGCTTTCCAAGAGCGCCACCTGGGTGATATTTAGCAAAATCCCTATCAGTAAAACCTCTATATTGTAATAAAGCAACTGCCAAAGCATCGCCCACAACCAATTGAGCAGTTGTGCTAGAGGTAGGTGCCAAATTATTTGGACAGGCCTCTTTCTCCACAGTACTATTTAAAACAAGATCAGCATTCCTAGCCAAAAACGAATCCAAATTGCCAACATTAGCAATTAGCTTATTCCCTAGTGATTTAACAAGTGGGATTAGAACTTTTATCTCTGGAGTATTTCCAGATTTAGAAATACACAGCACCACATCATCATCCTGTACATTTCCCAAATCGCCGTGGATAGCATCTGCTGCATGCATAAAAACTGATGGAGTACCTGTGGAATTTAATGTAGCTACAATCTTATTTGCAATATTTGCACTCTTTCCAATGCCCGTTATTATTAACCTGCCTTTAGAATTATGTATTAACTCCACTGCATCCGAAAAATCATTATTAATATAACTTTGCAAATTACTAATTGCTATCGATTCCTCTAAAATAACTTTTTTTGCTATCTCCTGAATTTCACTTTTTACCATGCTTATAGTCTCTTTATTTAACAACAAAAGTATAGAAAATACCAATACCCTAAATTTGGGATTTATTGATAATAGTTAAAATTTGCTATTGCTTTATTTTATTCACTAATTTTACCTTCGTAAAAACAAAAGCTAAAATCAATAAATGAAAAATACATTAACAAGCCTTCCATTAAAATTGCTAATAATATTTGCTATAACCATATCTATAAACTCCTGCTGGTCCGATGATTTTACCAGAACTAAAGAGATTCAATTTATTAATAATCAAGAGCTTTTACTTGATTCTAAAAATGATAATTATAACCTACAAATAAGATTATCGAAAATTAATAAACCACCAAAATGGTATGGAATACAACAATGCTCCAAATATCATAGCTTTATTATTAATGGAAATAAGACCGCATTTATTGCTTATAAACTTGAGACACTAATATCTGTTTTAACAAATTTAGAAAATAAGAATATAGAGATGAGATCTGAACAATGGAAAAAGGCTAACTTCTACATTGCTTTCGAAAACAAAGATTCGCTTTCTACATTACAACAACACAATGTAATTATTAATGAGCTAATAAATATTTGCAATTTAAAAATTGACTCCACATACAGGAACGTAAGCATAAAAAATATTAAAATAAGAAACCATAAAATTTTCAACGAATATAAAACCTCAGATAATACTAAGAAATCTACTTCTATATATTCGTCGCCAAATCTTGAAATCAACAACTCATCTTTGGTCCAAATAGCAAGCTTTATAAATAGACTTTCTGAAAATAGATACCAATATACAGGTAGTGATACTAATAAATACACATTAGATATTAAAACTATTAGCCGTAAAGACACCCTAAAACTAAGCAAAGCTCTTGAAGGCATAGGCCTCTACTCTACAGATACTTATGAGAATATATTATTTTTAACAATCACTGATAAAACCATAAAAATAAATAAATAAGTATCCATAAATAAGAAAATAGATATTTTTTATGATATGCTATTAAAAAACCATTACCTTAGCATTCACAAATTATGAATTAATTAACTTAAAAATTATACAAATGGCAGAATTTAACTATAAACAAATTATCTATGCAGGAATGGTTGCTATTGCTGGGGTAGATGGTGAAGTTGACAAGACTGAAAGAAAATGGGTTGATAAAGTTTTCGATCATGATTTTAATATGTCGCGTAAAGAGCGTAAAGAAGTATTAAAGATTTTTGAAGGCGATAAAGACACTTTTACTGGAAAAGTAACTGATGAATTATCTCAATTTCCTGCTTTTGACCAACGTGAAGCATTTAAACGTATTTGTCAATTTATGTTGTATCGTAATGACGAATATAATAAAAGTTCTAAGTCTCGCCCAAAAGGTATTGACCCTGAAAAGGATCAATTAAATCGCTATCGTGAGAGAGCTGACGAAATGCGTAAGAAATTAAAGTTCTAAAAAGAACTCATATAATTTAAAAGGGTAGCCAATGGCTACCCTTTTTGTTTTAATTAAGCATATTATTATATTTTTGCACAATGATAATAAA
>JAGLDA010000001.1 GCA_023145955.1 Bacteroidales bacterium | reverse complement strand
AACACACAACCCCCAATTCTTAATAACCTCTATTATTTTGTTAAAAAAAAGACCTATAAAAAAGCAATTTAGCCAAGCTAAACCATTACTTTTGAGTTATGGCAAAGAAAAAGGATAATACAGTTAAGGTAACACCCTTGATGAAGCAATACAATGCTATAAAAGCCAAGCACCCAACGGCTTTACTGCTTTTTCGTGTGGGAGATTTTTATGAAACCTTTGGCGAGGATGCAATAAAGGCATCTAAAATTTTAGGAATTACACTTACTAAGCGAGCCAATGGTAAGGGTACTTTTATTGAACTTGCTGGTTTTCCTCATCATAGTGTAGAAACATATTTGCCAAAGCTTGTTCGCGCTGGTCAGAAAGTTGCAGTTTGCGATCAGCTTGAAGACCCAAAAATGACTAAAACTATTGTCAAGCGTGGCGTTACAGAACTTGTTACTCCTGGTATTGCATATAATGATAAAGTGCTTGACTATAAAGAGAATAATTTTTTGGCAAGTGTTCATTTTGATGGAAAAAATGCTGGTATTGCCTTTTTAGACATATCTACAGGTGAGTATTTTGTTGCTCAAGGCAATCTAGAATATATAGATAAATTATTGCAGAGTTTTGTTCCTTCGGAAATAGTAGTACGTAGAGATTATAAAAATAAATTTCAAAATATTTTTGGCGATAAATATTATATCACCACTTTCGAAGATTGGGTATTTAGTTATGATTTTGGTTATGAGCTTTTAAATAAGCACTTTAGTACTAACTCTTTAAAAGGTTTTGGTATTGAACAAATGGATGACGCTATAATTGCAGCAGGTGCAGTTTTGCATTATCTATCGGAAACCAAGCATGATAAGATAAAGCATATTACCAAAATTAGTAGGATAGAGGCCGATCACTATGTTTGGCTTGATAGATTTACCATCAGAAATCTTGAGCTACTAGTTGCATCGCATACCGATGCCACGAGCCTGCTTGATGTAATTGATGATACAAAAAGTCCAATGGGTGCACGACTTATTCGTAGATGGATAGTATTGCCATTGAAGGATAAACATCAGATTGAAGAAAGACTAAATATTGTAAATTATTTTTACGATAATAATAATAAAGAAGAAGAAATTGCTTCACTAATAAAAACTGTGGGTGATTTAGAGAGACTTATATCAAAGGTTTCGATAGCCAAGGTTAACCCACGAGAACTCTTGCAGTTAAATATTGCTTTAGAAACTATCCCTGTATTCAAATCCTTGCTTAAAATTACCAATATTGCTGCTCTTGAACGTATGGAAGAACAGCTTAATCCATGTCAGACTATGTTTGATAAAATAAAGAAAACTATAAACCCTGATTCACCAGTAATGGTTAATAAAGGAGATGTAATTCTTAGTGGTATAAATAAGGACTTGGATGATTTAAGATATATAACGAGCTCTAGCAAGAAAATACTTAATGATATAAAGGATAGAGAGACTAAGATTACAGGAATTCCTAGTTTGAAAATTGGATTCAATAATGTATTTGGGTATTACCTTGAAGTTACAAAAACACATATAGCAAAGGTTCCCGAAGAATGGATACGCAAACAGACTCTTACAAATTATGAAAGATATATTACTCCAGAGTTGAAAGAACTCGAGAGTAAAATATTGGGAGCTCAAGAGAAAATTCTTGATTTGGAGACTAGGCTTTATAATGAACTTGTAAATAGCCTTTTAGAATACATAGAGCCTATTCAACTTAATGCATCAATAATAGCACGATTGGATGTTCTATCATCTTTTGCACGTACTGCAGTGGTAGCAGAATATGTTCGTCCTGAGATAAATGAAGGATTTGCAATAGATATTAAAAATGGCCGCCATCCTGTAATTGAAAGAAATATGCCGCATGATGAGCCATATATTGCTAATGATGTATATTTGGATAATGAAAAACAGCAAATGATAATGCTTACTGGGCCAAATATGTCGGGAAAGTCTGCATTATTGCGCCAAACAGCATTAATAGTTATACTGGCACAAATGGGAAGCTTTGTACCTGTAGATAAGGCTAGCATAGGTCTTATTGATAAAGTTTTTACAAGGGTAGGAGCTTCTGATAATATTTCTTCTGGCGAATCTACTTTTATGGTAGAGATGAACGAAACGGCCAGTATTCTTAATAATATTTCTAATAGATCTTTGATTTTATTGGATGAAATTGGCAGAGGAACAAGTACTTATGATGGTATATCTATCGCATGGTCTATATCTGAGTTTTTGCATGAGCATAAATCATTTAGATCTAAGGTACTATTTGCAACTCACTACCATGAGCTTAACGAAATGGCAAATACTTTTAAGAGAATAAAAAATTACCATGTTTCGGTAAAGGAGGTGCGTAATAAGATAATATTCCTTAGAAAGCTTGCAAAAGGAGGTTCAGAGCATAGTTTTGGAATACATGTAGCAAAGATGGCTGGAATGCCCAAAACTGTTTTAAAGCGCTCGGAAGCTATCCTTAAACAACTCGAAGCAGCCCACAGTAATAACGACCTAGGTGCTGAAATAAAAGAAGTTGGTCGCAAGAAAGAAGCTGATGACAATTATCAATTAAGTTTTATTCAACTTGATGATCCTCTTTTGCAACAGATAAAAGAAGATATTCTGAATATTGATATCAATATACTTACACCAGTGGAGGCATTGATGAAATTGAATGAAATAAAGGGTTTATTGAAAAAGAGTTAGGCTATTAGTTTGGTGTAAATACTCTAGGCCAATCTATTTACCTATTAGATAAGTTATAAACTATAATTTGTCTATTAAATAGCTGCAAATCATTATAATAAACCATTATCCTTCTACTAATTAACTATTCTATGTTAAAACCTAGCTGATATATTTTGTATTAATCACAATTATAGTAGGTATATTTACCCTGAATTAAAAGCAAACTACTATGGCCAAAAAGAAAAAACAAAAGAAAATATTCGTACTGGATACTTCTGTAATACTTTATAATCATAATTCATTAAATAGTTTTGAGGATAATGATATTGCTATTCCTATTACAGTATTGGAAGAATTGGATAATTTTAAGAAGGGAAATGAAACCAAGAATTTTGAAGCTAGAGAGTTTATCCGTAATCTTGATCAGCTGTCAGAAAATGGGCGGTTAAATGATTGGGTGAAACTTAAGGGAAAGAATAAGGGAAGTATGATTGTGGTGATGGATGCCAATGGTGAAACCAATGATAGTTCAAATGCAATTAGAGTATTTGGTGAAGATAAAGCCGATCATAGAATACTGAATGCAGCCATTAAGATGAAAGGTGAATATCCTGACTGCAAAGTTGTTATGGTTAGTAAGGATATAAATCTTCGATTAAAAGCTAAAGCACTAAATCTAAATGCTGAAGATTTTCAGACAGGTAAAATCCAAAATCTTGATGAATTATATACCGGAAAGAGAAATCTTGACAATGTTTCTACAGAGGTTATTGCTAAACTATATGCTGAGGGCAGTATCGAAGTAGAAGATCTAAATATTGAAGATTGTACTCCTAATCAGTACTTTATACTTAGGAACGGAAAAACATCAGCCTTAGCTTTTTATAATCCAATTTCAAAAAAAATAGAGAGGCTAGAAAAGCAAGCCACACAGCGCATTAGACCACTTAATGCCGAACAGGTATTTGCTATGCATGCTTTAATGAATCCTGAGGTGAAGCTAGTTACGCTTCAAGGAGTAGCAGGAACAGGAAAAACACTTCTCGCCCTTGCTGCCGCATTGGAGCAAAAAAGAGAATATAAACAAATATACCTTGCCAGACCTATAGTACCATTGAGTAATAAGGATATTGGATTTCTACCAGGTGATATTAAGATGAAGTTACATCCGTATATGGAGCCTCTTTTTGATAATCTTAAGTTTATTAAAAACCAATATAACGAGAAAGAGAAGGAGTATAGTAGCTTTGATATTATGATTGAAAAAGAAAAGCTATTGATTTCACCATTGGCATATATTAGAGGTAGAAGTCTATCGAATATAATTTTTATTGTGGATGAAGCTCAAAACCTTACTCCGCATGAGGTTAAAACAATTATTACTAGGGCAGGAGAGAATACTAAAATTGTATTTACTGGAGATGTGTATCAAATTGATACTCCTTATCTCGATTCTCAAAGTAATGGGTTGTCATATCTTATTGATAAAATAAAGAATCATAAAATTTATGCCCATATTAAACTTGAGAAAGGTGAAAGATCGGAATTAGCTAATCTAGCGAATGATTTATTATAGGTATATTTGCATATTGATATATAATAAATTTAAAACCTATGAAAAACAACTACTTTATTGGTCTAGTATTATTTCTTTTATTAGGCACAGCAGGCATAAGTCAACCTTCGAATGGCAGTATATATGCTGATAGTAATAACCTGTATATCATAAAAGTACAAGGTAGCCACTATGAGCGAGGGTTTGCTCAAGGTGAATTATTGGGAAGTAGAATTACCGATATTTTCCAAAATTATGTATTCCCACAGTTTGGTAGCACAGCTACCTATAATCAAGTAAAAGCCATTGTTGCTACAGGAAATCTTTTTTCCATTGATAGCTTATTTATTGTTGAGGCTAAAGCGCTTATTGCAGGAATGAACTCTGTAAATAGTAATACTCAAAATCTTGATTATGCCGATATACTTCTGGCTAATAGTATCCTTGATATAAAAAGTATTATGCAAGCAAAGGCTGGCTTGGAATGCTCGAGCCTTATGAGTTGGGGCTCTGCAACATCTGCTGATGCAACATTGAGCGGTAAATCTGTTATATCACGCCATCTTGATTGGACTATTAAACCTGTATTAGTTCGTAATCAAGTGATGGTAATTCATGTGCCTTCGGAAACCAATGAACAAGCGTGGGCACAGATTGGTTTTGCGGGAATGATTTCTGTTTTATCGGGCTTTAATGCCAATATTGGTGTATTTCAGCATATGATGTCAGATGATAATAGCCACGGGGTGATTAGTGGAAATTATGAGCCAATATGGTTTACTCTTCGTAAATCTATTGAGCAAATTGACCCTAACCAGGATGGCAAAAACAATGTTAATGATGTTAAGCATTTTATTGATATGCAGCCTCAAGGGTTTGCCGATGGATATATTATAAGTGCTTTGGCTAGGTCAACAGAAATACATGATAGCCTCATTGCTTTGGTAGCAGAGATTGCTGCTGATGCTCCATTTATTACATATCGTTCAAACTCTTTCTCTGATACTATTCCTGATGATAACCTTTATACAGCAAATAATCAAATAGCCAGAAATAGTAGCCTGAATTATTGCTCTAGATACTATGGAGTAGCAAGTAATATTGGAAATGGTACGTCAATGAGTTTAGTAACTAATAGAACTCTTATGGCTAGCCACTCGCATCTTTCATCAAATTATCAATTTATGACTTTTGCTCCTGAGGTGGATTTGTTCCGAATTTCGATTAGAGAAACAACGGCTGCCTATTTGGAGCCATATATGGATTTGAGTATCAGTGGAATGTTGCAAGAAAATATGAATATTAATCCACCAAAAACATTATATCCTAGCTTATCTATTTTTCCAAATCCAACAAATCAAATTATTAGCTTTGATGTAGAATGGAAACAATTTGAATATCAGATATATGATGTTAATGGTAGAGGGATTATGAAAGGGAAAAGTTCGTCAAATTCATTAAATATAAGTGCTCTTTCTGAAGGTGTTTATTATCTTGTACTAAGAAATAAAAACGAGATGCTTAGAGCTCCTTTTGTGGTTAATTAATATCTAATGATATATTTATCTATCAGCATACATAATATACGTATGAAATTAACTGATATAATACTATGTGTATTTTTTCAGTCGCTGATCCTTAAGGTTTTATATGATTTATTTCATCAAAGCTGAAATCTTTTTAATCATAATTAATCTGTGCAAGCTGCGTCTAAAAATTATTATTGTCATGTAACGAGCTAAAATACTATTGTAAAGCTCCGTCATTTATGTCGGAGCTTTTTATATATTTAATCATTAGAATATCAAGAACACAATTGTTTTTGAATTAATAGTTTCTAACCTTTATAATTCCCTACAATGGGTATGCTTAACTGTATACTAATATTTCTACCCATATTATAATATCCTACTTCGCGCAATGTAGAAAGGTGATCCATATATTTAATATCAAATATGTTTTTACTATAAATACCGAGTTTTACTTTTTGCTTACCTACCATTATTACGGTAGAAACAGATGCATTTACTAATAAATACGAATCGCTTTTATCTTCAAAAGGGGATATGTTATCCTTTGAGAATGCATATACACTACTAATCTCAATATTTGTATTTTTCAGTTTTGGTAAATTCACAAATTCATATTTTATTCCAATATTAATTTTGTTCTGAGGAATAAATGGTAGATATTCACCATTTGCTTGTTTTCCAATTGTATATGCGTAATTCGCTCTTAACTCAATATGAGTAATCGGAACATAATTAAATCCGGTTTCTAAGCCATATAGTGTTGAGTTTGTTTGTCCATATTTATATATGGTCATTCCTGTGGTGGTGGTATCGGTAGTAGGAGCAAGGAAAATATAATTATCAATTTTATTGTAAAATCCTGCCAAATCAAATGAGAATTTAGAATTATGATAATGAATACCCATATCAATTTCATTACTATTCTGACTTTTCAAATTTGGGTTTCCTCTTTCGTATCTCGTTCCGTGAATTCCATCTTGCGTAAGCTCAGCAATATTTGCTGTGCGAAAAGCGGATGCCAAATTTGCTCTAAAAAATATATTATGAGTAATCTCAAAAGTTCCACCAAGGGTATAACTAATATTATTATAGCTAGTGTCAATATCAATTATACCATATTCAGTAGAACTAATACTAGGTATATAAATATGGCGGTAATCGTATCTTATGCCAGCTTGTAGATGCAATCTTTTGCCAAAATCGTGTTGCAATAGCGAAAATAGTGATATATCATTTTGGTAATAGTTGGGAATAACAACCTTAGGTGCATCTCCAATTGAGTTTTGAGTATAATGCCCTTGCATTCCAAAAATAATCTTACTATCATTAGTTTTAGAAATATCATGCAATATGCGGCTAGCTTTTAGCTCATAATCAAATCCTTGCAATTTCATATCCACAGCATATATATCTTTGGTAAATAAACGGCGCCTATTGCTTTGATAAGCAAAATTTGCCTGTAGCTTATTTTTTCCAATATAGAATTTGTTTTGGCTCTTAATCATATGAAAATCTAAGTGCTGATAAAAATATTTATTCTCAAAACCATTATCAGTTACCAATATCTTGGCAGGGGTATTTGCTAATCCAATTTTAGAATTCTTATATAAATATGATAGCTTATAATTTCCTATTTTGCTATTAATACCTGTGTTAATACTTATATTCTTATCTCCAAATCTACTATTTACAACATTATGCCCTCCGCCTTGCCTATAGTCATGATGCTGCTGCATGCCCGCTCTAATACCCCAATATAGTTTCTTCCCATGAGCTTTTACGCCAATATTACTTTGATAACCATTTGTGTTTGAATAATAATTAGTATTAAAATCTGCTTCAATTTTATTAACAGAGGCAGGTTTCTCGCTAATAAAATTTAAAACTCCACCAACAGCATCAGCACCGTATAGTAATGATGCAGGACCTTTTATAAGTTCAACTTTATTAATTCCATAATTACTCACAAGGTATGGGTGGTTTTCTGAAAACTGGAAATTATTCATTCTAAAACCATCGGTTAATACTAGCACATTGCTAAGGCTTAAACCTCTAATATTTGGCGTGCTAATGCCTGGGCCTTGAGATATCATATTCAGCCCTGGTATTTCATCCAGTTTATCCATAATATTTATATTGGAACCTGTGCTAATTTCATCAATGCCTATGCTTTCTACTTTTATTGCATAATGATGTTGTGAAGTATATCCAGCTGCAGTAATAATAGCTTCATTTGCCTCATAATGTATAGGTTGCAAATCAATGTTTATTTTTTTGGTCATCTTTTTCTTCAATAGCACTCTCACTATCTGGGTCTTATAACCAATAAATGAAAACTTGATTGTAAAATCTCCTTCTGGTAGGTTGTCCAAAATAAAATTGCCCTTATTATCGCTATAGGTTCCTTTTTCTAGCTCAGGAATATAAACTGTTGCCCCAACAATATTCTCTAAATTTGTTTTATTCTTTACATTGCCTTGGATACTATTTTGGGCATATATAATTGTATTTGTAGCTATTAAAAGAATAGCTATTATGTATTTTCTCATTAGTTTTGATATAATATTTGCAATTGATGTATAATTGAAAGCAAATTAGATATAGTTAAAAGTTTAGTACTTATTAATGAGTATTATAACTCAAAATAAGTATTAATATATTTACTAATTAAAACATCTAATATTTGATAAAACTTATTATGCCAAACTATAAGGAGGAGCTCTGAGAGATGTAAAAGATACTAAATGGAAATAGTAATCAAGGTTTATGCTTTCTATATTTATAATATATGAAAAGGCTATTGAATTAAGAATATGCTTATCGTTATTAGTATCGCTAACAGAAAAATCCCATAGGCAAATACTGTGAGTGTCAGTATTTTCGGTAATCGATATATTATTGTGGTGATGACTGCAACTATGATTATGCTCAAAGATAATGAAGTGCAAAGAATTTATAAAAAAAGGAATTGCTATTGCTAGTATAAACAATGTGGCAGTTATTTTATTCCTAATTTCTATTTTGTTATTCATTTAAATACCTCAATAATAATTTCTACAAAAGTAATAGAAATCATCATATTTTACAGACTTAATTTTACTAAATTTGCGTTTATTGATTATGTTTATAAATGCAATAAGCTAATATGATTCAAAATAAAAACTATAATATTTACATTGACACTTCGATGGTAGAGTTGAATGCATTCTTTGAAAATAATATTAATGCTTTTAGCAAAATATTTATTCTGGTGGATGAAAACACTCACCAAGCCTGTATTCCTAGCCTGCTAAGTAAAGTTCCTTATTTGCAAGAATCAGAAATTATAGAAATAGAGCCTGGAGAAGCAAGTAAAGAAATGGAAACAGCATCGAGCTTATGGTATGCGCTAATGGAGAGTGGAGCTGATAGACAAAGCCTATTGATAAATCTTGGTGGTGGTGTAATTACTGATTTAGGTGGTTTTGTGGCAGCGACTTATAAGCGAGGAATTCCATTTATAAATATTCCTACTACTTTACTAGGGCAAATAGATGCTGCTGTGGGTAGCAAAACTGCCATAGACTTAGGTAATTCAAAAAATCAAGTAGGAGTGTTTGCACATCCACGAGCAGTTTTTATAAATACGGAATTTATTGATACTTTGCCCACAGAAGAAATCAATTCCGCTTTAGGAGAGTTTATTAAGTACGCTTTGGTATTTGATTTAGACTTATGGGAATATGTAAAGAGCAGCGAATACAATAAATCTGATTTTAATTATATGGTTTCCAAATGCTTGGAAATAAAAAACAGAATTATTTCGGAAGACTTATATGAGAATAATATTAGAAAAACATTGAACTTTGGACATACTATTGGTCATGCGTTTGAGTCTTTTTCATTAAGTAAAAATAAAGAATTGCGCCATGGCGAGGCTGTTGCAATGGGTATTATTGTAGAGTCATACCTTTCGTATAAAGTTTTAGGTTTCAGTAGTTCTGTACAAAAAGAGATTAGTAAATATATTTTGAGCAATTTTGATTACTTACCAATAGAAACTGATGACATTGATAAACTAATAGATTTTATGCGCAATGATAAAAAAAATGATAATGGTAAAATATCATTTGTGTTATTAAAGGAAATTGGTAAAGCGGAATATGATCAATTTATTACAGAAGATGTAATAAAAGATGCTTTGAAACACTATTATAAATTAGCCTAATTATTGAAAAATGGCAACTTATAAAACAATTAGATATAAAAATACTCATATTAAAGATATTATTGAACTACCTTTATCTAAGAGTATAAGTAATAGGCAATTAATGATTTTTACTTATGCAAATTGGGATATTAATGAATTAGAAATATCAACTGCTGACGATAGTGTTTTACTTAAAAATAATTTATTAAAAATTGCGGTTGATGAAAAATTAACAACAAAAACTAGTAATAGAATACACTGCAAAAATGCTGGAACAGTAGCGCGATTTATATTACCATATCTATGCACCCTTAAGCATAATTATATATTAGAAAGTAGCGATAGAATGAAGCTGCGCCCTCTTATGCCACTGGTAGAAAGTCTTAATAATACCGGAGCAGATATAATATCCATAAATAAAGACAATCGAATTCCTTTTAGTATAAATCCGAGCAAATTAGGTAATAATAAAATTGAGATTGACATAAGTGATAGTAGTCAGTTTGCTACAGCTTTATTGATGATGATGCCTAGTATTGCCGAGGAATCTACTATTGTATTAAATGGAGATATAGCATCTATGCCTTATATAAATCTTACATTAGAAATAATGAAGTTTTATGGTATTGATTATAGTATTGATAATAGATTTATAACTCTAAAAGGTAGTTACATAAAGCCTGAAAAAAAATATAAGCCAGAAAGAGACTGGAGTTCTGCATCTTATTTTTATGAGCTACTTGCTTTAAAAAAGGAAGGAGAATTACTATTAAAAGACTTAAGATTAGACAGTTTGCAAGGTGATAGGCAGTTAGCTATTATATTTGAAAAGCTTGGCGTAGAATCTATTCAACTAGAGAGAGGTGTTTTAATAAGAGCAGGTGGAGCAATTGATTATAATCAGAATATTGATTTTAGTAATACACCTGATTTAGCACCAGCAGTTATATGCACCTGTGCCGCCCTTGGTACTATAAGTGTTTTTACGGGCCTTCAAAGTTTAAACCATAAAGAGAGTAGGAGAATGGATGTATTATGCGCTGAGCTTGATAAATTGGGTTACGACTTGCGAGATAATGGTATGAATGAATATGTATTGCTAAACTCTTGCAAGCCTCAGTTGCGGAATGTGGATTTTTCAGAAATAATCATCAATACCGCAAATGACCACCGAATGGCAATGGCCTTTGCTCCAATGGCTATTATTGGTAAAGGAATAAAAATATCAAATCCTGAATGTGTAGATAAGTCCTTTCCGGATTATTGGAATGAAATTAAGATAATGATTGAAGAGGAATCTGTGTTTTTAGATACATAAATAATGGCTAAATCTTGAGACTCCCTATTGAATAATTATTTTTAGCAGCCTGCGTATGCTCCCATACTAATTAGGAGAATTAGAATTAAAAAGTATAATCGCATGACTTAAATATATTTAATAGTAAAATTTGTATCTGAATAAATAGAAGCAACATTATAGATGTTTCGTTTTAGTCTTTATAAAAACTTACTCAGATTTCTTCTTTCTAAAAAAATTAAAGAAAGATTTCTTTTTTGTAGAAGGTTTAGTTTCAGTATTTTTAGAGCTATTATTCTTATTCTTAATATCAACCTTAGCTATATCTTTACTACCTTCTTTTAGTTTTTTATCGAAATTTCCTTTAGCCTTATTATCACGTGGCTTATTATTATTTTTCTTTTTATAGTTAGCAGGTTTTACATCGTCTCTCTTTTTTTTCGCAATTTTTCCTTCTGCGTTTTTATCTATAGATTTTTGCCCTTCTTCTTTCTTAGCATTAGCACGTGGCTTATTATTGTTTTTCTTTTTATAATTGGCAGGTTTTACATCACCTCTCTTTTTTCTCGTATCTTTTCCTTCTGCATTTTTGTCGATAGGTCCTCGTTCTCCTTCAGGCTTCCTTTTATTTCCAGAAGTTTTTGAGTAGGTTTTTCCTTTTCCTCCAGAGTTATTACCAGTTGATCCTTTTCCTCTTCCATGTCCTCCAGAATTTTTACTGAAAGATTTCTTACCATCTGTTTTGAAGTTAGGAGCATTACCTAATTCTTTGTCAAGTTCTATTTTATCTACTTTTTTCTCAATAAGCCTTTCGATGCGAACCATTTTATACTCATCATCTTTATTCACAAGAGTAATAGCCTCGCCTTTGGTTTCAGCACGTGCAGTACGGCCAATCCTATGCACATAGTCCTCAGCATCACCAGGTACATCATAGTTTATTACCAAATTTATATCCTTAATATCTATTCCTCGGCTTAGCACATCAGTAGCCACAAGCACTTTGGTTTTCTTGCTTCTAAAAGAAAGTAATACAGCCTCTCGCTCTTTCTGATCAAAATCGGAAGAGATAGCCTTTGCGGGCACTTTATTGCGAATAAGAGCACGACTAACTTCTGATACTTTCTTTTTTGTTGAAGTAAAAATTAGAATACTATTATAATCTTTCCTCTCTTTTATAATATCAATTATTAAAGGAATTTTCTGAGTATCATATACTTCATATTTAGATTGCTTTACACCTGCTGCAGGCTTCGAAATGGCTATTTTAATCTCAAAATGATTATGTAGCATCTTGGCAGCTAGCTTATTTATGTCAGATGGCATGGTGGCGCTAAACATTAAGTTCTGACGCTTTTCTGGAAGGTGCTTCATTATTTTGTTTAGGTCTTCCATAAATCCCATATCAAGCATTCTATCTGCTTCGTCTAGAATAAAATGCTTGAGATTAGATAAATCCACATAACCCATATTTAAATGAGAAATTAATTTCCCTGGGGTAGCAACAATAATATTTACGCCATTTTTTATGGCAGCACGTTGGTCATTAAACTCATTTCCGTCACCACCACCATAAATGGCTATGCTCGATGCATCAGCATAATAAGAGAATGCTTGTATTTCTTGGTCTATCTGTAATGCCAACTCTCGAGTAGGAACAACCACTAAAGTATCGATATGATTGCAGGGATTTTCAGCAAGTTTATTTAAAACAGGAAGCATAAATGCTGCCGTTTTCCCTGTGCCTGTCTGGGCTGTAGCCAATAAATCAATGCCTTCCATTATCTTTGGAATTGCCTGTTGTTGAATAGGAGTAGGGTTCTTAAAACCCGTATAAAACAAGGCGTCTGATATGCCTTCGTGGAAATTAAAATCGTCAAATGTCATTAAACAAAAGTAGTTTTTTTTATTCAATGAAAAACCTATGTAATTTTAATAATTAATGTTGTAATTTAGGGTAAAATCTACCTTATATTATTATACCTTTACATATTGTTTATGAAGTAGAAAAAAAATAATTAATAGAAGAAAAAATGGAGCTAGAACTAGGTAAACCAATAATATTTTTTGATTTAGAAACCACAGGAATAAATGCTGCAAGAGATAGAATAGTAGAAATTGGAGCAATAAAAGTAATGCCCAATGGTGCTGAGCTAAAGTTAGAGCAAAGAATTAATCCAGGTATTAAAATCCCCAGGCAAACATCTAATATTCATGGTATATTTGATGAAGATGTAAAAGATATGCCTACTTTTAAGGAGTTTGCTCCTGAATTAATACAATTCTTTGAGAATGCTGACCTTGCTGGCTACAACTCCAACAGATTTGATGTGCCACTTTTAGCTGAGGAATTTTTAAGAGCCGATATAGATTTTGATATGAAGAACAGAAAGCTTATTGATGTTCAAACTATATTTATGAAAATGGAACAACGTTCTTTGTCTGCTGCTTACAAATTTTACCTTAATAAAAAGATGGAAAATGCACATGCTGCCATGGCTGATGTGCAAGCAACATATGATGTATTTAAAGCTCAGCTTGATCGATATAAAGAGATTCCTTATGAAGATAAAAATGGGAATTTAACTTTTCCTGTGGTAAATGATATGAAAAAACTTGCAGAATTTGCTACATTTAGTCGTAATGTGGATTTAGCAGGGCAAATTATTTATGATGAAAATAATGCTGTAGTATTTAATTTTGGAAAGCATAAAGGAAGAAAAGTTACTGATGTTTTGGAAAAAGAGCCAAATTATTATAATTGGATGATTAAAGCAGATTTTCCTGCTTATACCAAAAAAGTATTAACAGAAATTAAACTTCAAGGTTTTAATAAGCAGTAAATTAAGTTTTGTAATGAGAAAAAAGGCTAATAATAGAAAAATTAAAAACTGGATCGTTATCTCGATTTCTGCTTTAGTTTTGTTAGTTTCTTTTTATATTATTTACAAAAAACCAATTACTTATTATACTCGTTTGGCTTATCATAAAATTATAAGTTTTAAAAAGTTAAAGCAAGTTCCGGTATCTAATAAAACTACCAACCTTTATACTCATGTATATGTTCCTGATGGAGAGGTGTATGGCATTGATATTTCACGACACCAAGGAGTAATAAACTGGTCTGTTTTAAGCAATTTCAAATTTCGTTATCATAAGATAGATTTTATATATATAAAAGCCACAGAATCTGATAATTGGATTGATAATAGATATGATATTAATTGGATAAACTCAAAAAAGCATGGTTTCATTAGAGGAGCTTATCACTTTTTTGACCCCAATACTAAAAGCAGTACTCAAATGGAGAACTTTTTTAAGAATGTAAAATTAGAAAAAGGAGACCTGCCACCAATGCTCGATGTAGAAGAGGAGAGTTTACTCAATGTTCAGGAATATAGAAATAAAGTTTTACAATGTTTGAAGCTAATGGAGTCGCATTATAAAATGAAACCTATTTTATATACTAATCAGTCGTTTTATAATCAATATTTTAGAGCCCAAGAGTTTGCTGGCTATTCCCTTTGGTTATCAAGGTTATTAAAGTCACCACCAAAGCAACAAAATTGGGTTATATGGCAATTTTCGCACAGTTCTACAGTACCAGGAATTGATGAATATGTTGACTTCAATATTTTTAATGGAAGCCTAAATAAGTTTAAAATAATACAGAAGAAATAGAGTTTACAATATTAATAATTATAAAAAAAAGTAAAGATGAAAATAATTTGTATTGGAAGAAATTACATTAATCATGCAAAGGAGTTAAATAACCCTATTCCTGAAATACCAGTATGGTTTATGAAGCCACAAACATCATTGCTTACAAAAAATAAGGATTTCTTTCATCCAGAATTCTCAAATGAAATACATTTTGAAACTGAATTAGTATATAGAATTCATAAAGTTGGTAAGTATATTGATGAGAAATTTGCTCATACATATTACGATGCAATAGGAATAGGCTTTGATTTTACAGCTAGAGATTTGCAAAGTGAGTTCAAAGCCAAGGGTTTACCTTGGGAGCCAGCTAAGAGTTTTGATGGCTCAGCACCAATAAGTGAGTTTATACCAATTGCAGAATTTAGTAGTAAAGAAGAGATTAAATTTAGCATGAAAAAAAATGGCGAACTCACTCAAGAAGGAATAAGTACTGATATGTTATTCCCAATCGATAAAATTATCGCCTATGTTTCACAATTTATTACCCTCAAAATAGGTGATCTTATATATACAGGAACACCTGCAGGAGTTGGTCCAATAGAAATAGGGGATACTCTTGAAGCATTTATTGGTGATAAACTAATGCTTACCACTAAAATTAAATAAGAATCTCTAATTTAGCACATTAATTGTTTTTTTAACTTGAAATATAAAGCCAATATATTAATTTTAGTCTTATTAATGCTTATCTCAAGTATTACTAAAGCTCAAATTATGCCTGTAGATACTGTTTTTAGTAAAAACAAAATGTATACTGTATCGGCTATTGGAGGTGTTTTTTGGGCAGGTACTATTATAGGTCTTCATTCTGCATGGTATTCAAATTATGACCAAAGCAGTTGGCATACTTTTAATGATAATGCCGAGTGGTGTCAAGTAGATAAGCTAGGTCATATGGGCACTTCTTATTACTTGGGCAAGGTTGGTTACGATTTATTACGCTGGTCTGGAGTTTCGCATGAGAAATCAACTTGGTATGGAGGTAGTTTTGGATTCTTTTATCTTTCATCTGTAGAAATGCTAGATGCTTATAGTAAAAACTGGGGTTTCTCATGGGGCGATATGGCGGCAAATGCTAGTGGTTCTATCTTATATATTGGCCAATCACTTATATGGCAAGAGCAACGTATATCAATGAAATATAGCTTTCATACTACATCTTATTCAGAAATTAGACCCGATTTGCTGGGTAGCACAATTCCTGAGCAAATGCTGAAAGATTATAATGGTCAATCAATTTGGTTTAGTGCAAATATATCCAGTTTTATAAAGAAAGATACATGGTTTCCAAAATGGCTTAATATTGCTGCAGGCTATGGTGCCGAGGGTATGTTAGGAGGATTCTCTAATGCTGATATGCAAGGAAATCCTATTACAGATGTTCCACGATATCGCCAATATTATATATCGTTGGATGTGGATTGGACTCGTATTCCTACAAAATCTAAATTTCTAAAATCCTTTTTCAATATTATTAGTTTTATTAAATTCCCTGCTCCGGCAATCGAATTCAGTAATCAAGGGACTGTTTTTCATCCTATTTATTATTAAAAGTATATACTTTGTCAGAAAATAGCATTCATAAGAATTATTATAGCTTGAGTCAGATACTTGAGAGTGTAAGTAACGTAATAAAAGGTGCTTACAGAACTCCCTATTGGATAAAAGCTGAAATGATAAAGCTAAATCACTATCCTAAAAGTGGACATTGTTATCCCGATTTGGTAGAAAAATCTGATGGTACAATAAAGGCTCAAATACGCACTACCTTATGGTCAGGTAATTACAATAAAATAAATGCTAAATTTATTGATAAATTAGGCAAGCACCTTGGTGATGATATGAATATATTATTCTTGGCAGAGGTGAAATTTGATACTAAATATGGGTTCTCATTAAATATTATTGATATTGATGCCGATTATGAATTAGGAGTAATGGCAAAATCTAAAGCTGATTGTATTAATCGCCTTAAAACTAATAATTTATACGACAAAAATAAGCAGCTCAAATTAGCTTTATTGCCTCAAAGAGTAGCCATTATTTCAGATAAAACTAGTAAGGGATATAAAGATTTTTTAAGCATCATTAATAATAACTCATGGGGATATAAATATTTTCACATGCTTTTTCCTTCATTACTGCAGGGAGATGCAGCTGTTAACACCATAATTGGGCAACTTAAAAAAATTGAAAAGCTAAAGGAGCATTTCGATCTTGTGGCTATAATTAGAGGTGGTGGTGGAGATGTGGGAATGGATTGCTACAACAATTATAAACTGGCATCAGAAATTGCTAATTTCCCCATACCTGTAATTAGTGGAATTGGCCATTCCTCCAACGAAACTGTTGTGGAAATGATTTCTAATCACAACTCTATTACTCCAACAGATTTGGCTTATATGCTATTACAAAAATTTAGCAATAACGCAGTTACAATTAATGACTATCAGGGTGTAGTAGAAGGCTTTGTAGTAGATTATATAAATGATAAGATGAGCACTCTAAATGAGAGATATTCTTTTGTAGTAAGTAAATCAAAAGAGCTTCTAGTTAAGCAAAACAGTTTACTACAAACGCTACAGCAATCTACAATATACTCCACCAAAGCTGTACTTACTTCCAATAATAATAGAATAGAAAAAATTACTAATGAAAATCTTTTTTCAATTCAAAAACGACTATCAATAGAAGAACATAAGGTATCTAATAACACAAAATCATTAAGCTTTATTTCCAAAAATATGTTTGTAAGCCAACAGCAAAAGCTCAAATATGTAGAAGAGAAAATTGAACTATTAAAGCCAGAGAATTTACTTAAAAAAGGATATAGTTATAATACTATAAATAATATATTAGTAACAGACATTAAGCAAGTTAAGATTGGAGATAGGCTTGTTACTAAAACTTATACAGGAGAAATTGAAAGTGAAATTACAAAAATTAAAAGATATGAGTGAAGAGAAATTAAAATATGATGATGCCATGCTAGAGCTTGAAGAGCTTGTGCGTGAGATGGAATACGGCGAAATATCAGTAGATGAGCTATCGGAGAAAATAAAGCGTTCTGCATTTCTAATAAAGTACTGTAAATCTAAGCTCAAAAGCACCGAAGAAGATGTTGCTGAGATTATTAAAGAAATGTCGGAAGATAATTAATTACTGTCAAGATAGTTTTTTAAGCGTGAATTAGTGAATAAGCGTTTATTGATTTAAAGTCTCTTTGTGAATGCGCTGATTATACGTATTATGTCACCTTTTCAAGGTTTTATGTAGGTTGTATAATTGATTGCAAATTATAGACCTCACACCAAATTCAGTAGTGAAATTAAGATAGGTGATAACCTTTTAATAAGTATTTGAGATAAATACTTATAATAGATATAATAATAATAATTTTGAAACTATGGAATATATAGAGTTAGATTGTACTGTAGAACCTGTAGCTATTGCTAATGAAATACTTATGGCAGAGCTTGCAGAGATAGGATACGAAAGCTTTGAGGAGACAGAATTAGGACTAAAAGCCTATATTCAGAAACCTAATTTTTCTCAAGAAGCTATTGATAGTTTATATGTAGTGCAGGCAGATGCATTTACAATTGATTATAAGGTTAATTATATAGAAGATCAAAATTGGAATGCTGTATGGGAAGAGAATTATCCTCCTGTAATTATTGAAGATAGAGTTTCAATAAGAGCACCTTTTCACAAGGCTTTTGATGTAGAGTATGAAATTATAATTGAGCCAAAGATGTCGTTTGGTACAGCACATCATCCCACAACAGCCCAAATGATAAAGCTTATACTCAAAAACGAAATGCAAGGACTCAATATCCTTGATATGGGTAGTGGTACTGCCGTATTAGCAATTCTTGCTTCTATGCGTGGTGCTATGCATGTAGATGCTATAGATAATGATGAATGGGCATACAATAATGCACTAGAAAATGTTGAGCGAAATAATATAAGCAATGTTGATGTGAAACTAGGAGATGCTAAGCTGCTAGATAAAAAAAGCTATGATTTGGTAATTGCTAATATCAATAGGAATATACTATTAAATGACATTAAGCATTACGCTAAATGTATGAAAAAAGAAAATTTACTTTTCCTAAGTGGCTTTTATGAGTCTGATATTGAAAAATTAAGCAATGAAGCCTCTAAGTATGGGTTAGAATATCAATATCACGGAGTTGATAATGAGTGGGTAGCAGGGGTTTGGAAGATGATAAAATAATTTAACTAATAGTTTTAAAGAAATAATTAATGCGGATTTTTCTATTACTTATAATATTACTGATAGCGAATAATTTAGAGGCTCAGAGTAAATACAAATTCTCCAATAAGCCTGATAAATTTTTATACGAATATCAGGAATTCATGTCTATGAAAGTATCAAAGGATACTAAAAAAGATATTGAAGAGAAAATGATAGAAATTTCGCTATTTTGGAATAGTGATACACTTTCCGACAAGGAAAAAAAATCTGTTATGCTAATGTGTAATATGATGATTGCTAAGCGATTTAATGCTCATCCTACTTTCAATTTCTACATTAATAATATTATTGCTTTAAAGAGAGACGAGTTGAATAAGGGATTATTTGATGATTGGATAAAATCCATTACTTACTATGTACAAAAGCGTCGCACAGGGTACCTTCACAGATATTTTAAGGCTTCCACAATGTTTTTTGAGACTCATCATATTTATGAGAAATCTAAAAAAGTATGGAAGGTTGATAATGCAAAAATGCAACTAAAGATTATTGATAATAAACCTGTTTATAGATTTGATACAGTAACTCTTGTTGGTACTACTGGAGCCGATTCTACCTATATTTCGCATACTACAGGCGATTATCATCCATTACGCGAGCGATGGGAAGGTCATGGTGGTAAGCTCTATTGGAAGAGAGTAGGACTAGCTGACGGTGTAGTATATGCTAAACTGACAAAATATAAAATTAGCCTTAAAAGTGCTGTATGGTCGGCTGATTCAGTTATGTTTTATGATAAAAGGAATTTCTCTTTTGGGTTAGAAGGTTCTGTAAAAGACAAGTATAGCTTTACTAAACAAGGCGAGAATTCCAGATATCCTTCATTCTCATCCTATGGTCATAATTATACTATTGATGAGATTTATGAAAATGTGGATTATAAGGGAGGATACTCATTAAATGGCCGCCAGATGATTGGTAGTGGTGAAGGAACTAATAATGCATACTTTATTTTTAAGCATAATGATAAAAACTTTGTATATGCTGGCTCTAATGTGTTTGTGATACAAAAGGATAAAATTTTATCTGAAAAAGTTACTGTAACAGTATATTTGGAGAGCATTGACACTCTTACTGGAGAAAAAGTTACTGACTCCATTTACCATCCAAGCCTAAGTTTATATTATTCAAATAAAAAGAAGAATTTATCCATATATCGTAAGGATGAAGGGGTTTCCAGAACTCCATTTGTTGATTCGTACCATAAAGTATCTCTATATGTTGAGGAACTAAACTGGAAACTAGGCGAGGAGTTTATTGATATGAAAAGCATTCAACAGAAAGGAATTGATAGTAAAGCATATTTCGAATCTGAGAATTACTTTTCCATTGGTAGATATAAACAACTGCAAGGACTCGACAGACAAAATCCTGTGGAGGTGGTTTATAATTATACAAACCATATTGGTTATGATGAATTTTTGGCAGAAGATTTTGGTAACTATATGCGTATGAGCAAAGAGAATACTATTTCATACCTAATGGACTTGGCAGCAAAGGGCTTTTTATTATACGATTTTAATGAGCACTATGTAATTGTTAAGCCTAGTGTAGAAGTGTATGTAAAGGCAAATAGGGGAGAAATAGACTATGATGTTATTTCTTTTAAGTCACGCACAAATGGAATTATCCCCAATGCAAGTTTAAACCTCATAAATAATGATATAATTCTGCAAGGTGTGGATATGGTATTTCTTTCTGATTCGCAAGATGTAAGAATTTTCCCTCGTAATGGCAGGGTACAGCTTAAAAAGAATAGAGATTTCTTATTTGCAGGCAAAATTATGGCTGGAAGATTTGATATTTATGCCCAAGAGGTGTTTTTTAGTTATGACAAATTTAAACTTGATTTGCCAAGTATTGATTCAATGAGTTTTAAAGTTGAAGCTTTTGAAGAAAACGCTTATGGAGAACGACCTTTGGTAAGAATAAAGAATGTTATTGAGGACTTGAAAGGATATATTCTTATTGACAAACCTGATAATAAATCAGGAATTCAAAGTTTTGCAGAGTTTCCAATTCTTAATAGTGAAAAAAGGTCTTATGTATATTATGATAAAACTCAGATATACAATAAGGTATACAAACGCGATAAGTTTTATTATACTCTAGAATCTTTTGAAATTGATAGTTTAGATGATTTCAAAACAGATGGACTTGAATTTAATGGGCATTTAGAATCTGCCGGTATTTTCCCAATTATTGTAACACCTCTTAAAGTAATGAGAGACTATTCTGTTGGTTTTACAACTACAACCGAAGCTACTGGTATTGATTTATATAAAGGTAAGGGAATATTTAATGATACAATAATGCTTAGCAATAATGGATTGCAAGGTAAGGGTAATTTAAAATATTTAACATCAACTTCTGTATCAAATAGTATAATGTTCTTTCCTGATTCTACAGATGCATACCTACAGTCGTATAAAATTGAAGAGGTTACTAGTGGGGTAGAATACCCACCAGTGATTGCAACTAATGTTGATATGCATTGGGAGCCATATAATGACTTAATGTCTATTAAAACAAGAGAAAACGAATTGCCTATTGACCTATATGCTCAGGATGCTACATTGGAGGGTGAGTTGGTATTATCGCCACAAGAGCTTGATGGTGGTGGATTGATAAAAATTAGAAATGCTGAATTAGAGTCAGAGTTGTATCATTTCAAAAATAGAACTTTCGATAGTGATTCATGTTTATTCAAGCTTATGGCCTTGGAAGATGCTGAGGAGGATTCGGTAGAAATTGATGATTTTTCCGAACATGAGCAATTAGCATTTTCTACATCTGACGTATTTATTGCCCATGTAGATTTTGATGAGCGAAAGGCAGATTTTGAGAGTAAGTCCGGAGCGAAACTAGTAGAGTTTAAAGAAAATCTATATAAATGTTATATGGATAGATTCACTTGGTATATGGATGACGAAAAGGTTGAATTCTCTACCACTGGAGATCCTATGGCCATGGTTAAGGATAAGAGCATTAAAGAGATTGCAGACATAGCCTTAACAGGAACAAAGTTTATTTCTACACATCCTGATCAAGATAGCCTATCATTTGTATCTAAAAGAGGAGTTTACTCCCAGCGAGAGAAATTAATTCATGCTTTTGGTGTTCCTAAAGTAGAAGTTGCCGATGCAATTATTATTCCTGGAAATAATGAAATGAAGATATTTGCTAAAGCTGAATTGGAGGAAATTCAAGATGCTGAATTACTAGTGAATAGAGAAACTAAATACCATGAATTATATAAAGGAGTATATAGGATAGATGGTAAGCATAACTATCATGGTAGGGGAGTTTACGATTATAAAGATGAAGATGGTTGGGTGCAGAATATTCTTTTCAATAAAATAGAGGTAGATACCGCAGGGTTTACAGTAGGAAATGCTGTGATAAAGCAAGAAGAGAATTTTACTCTTAGTAATTATTTTGATTTTTCGGGAAATATTACATTAGTAGGAGCAAATAGGTATCTTACATTTGATGGTGGTACCAGAATTGACCATACATGTGATACCTTTGATCATGCAGCAATTGCTTTTAAAGCGGAGATTGATCCAGCAAATATTTCGATACCAATTGGAGAAGAAATACTAGATACATACGGCGGTAGACTGTATAGTGGTTTGTATGCACGTGATTTTAATGGACAGGTGTATTCAGTATTCCTTAACGATAATGGTAGACGTTCGGATAATAAAATAATACAAAGTAGCGGATTTCTTGTTTTTGATAAAATATCTCAAGAATATAGAATTGCCTCTGAAGAGAAATTGTCTCAAAGGAGTTTGCCTGGCAACTATTTGACATTGAGTAGGAGAGACTGTGCCATTTATGCTGAGGGAGAGCTAAATTTAGCATTTAATACGGGTCATGTTCTTGCTACTACTTACGGAAAAGGTAGATATTTTAGTAAAGAAGATTCAGCTGTTTTCTCTGTATCAATCCCACTAGATTTTCACTTTAATAATAAGGCTATGGAGCTTATGGCCAACGACCTTAATGATAGAATGAGCTTAGGATCAGTGGATTTAGAAAATGATATCTATAAAATAATGCTTAATAATAAATTGGGGCAAGAGATGTCAGATAAATTTTCTGGCCAAATTATTACCAATGGTGGTGAGTATAGAAAAGTGCCTAAAGAATTATTAAGCACATTATTTATTTCTGATGTTAAAATGAAATATAATCATAGATCAAGATCTATAGTCTCTACTGGCGATATAGGAATAGCAAGTATTGGCAAATATCAAGTACTAAAATATGTGCCAGGAAAAATTGAAATTATTAATAAAAAGTCTGGTTATACAATTACTGTAGCACTTGATTTAGGCGGTAAGGAATATTATTATTTTGAAATTAAAGGAACAGAAAAATCTGGACAAGTATTATCATATTCATCAAATAAGGAATTTGTCACTATTCTAAAAGATAGTAAGCCTGATGATAGAAAATATAAAGGTAAAGATAGAGATGGGAAATTTAAATATTACCTAAGTACACCTGTGAAGTTTAAAAGGTTTATGCGTATTATGAAAATGAAGGAGTAAAGAAACGATATAAATTGTTCATATTTCACGTATTATGCGTTAAAAATTATTTTCGTAGCTTTGGATATACAAAGAAATTTTGCCTTGAATACAAGTAACGCTTTGCGTTCATGAATACAATTAATATCAACAAAATTGAATAAATATATTCCAATTTATTTATCAGCAGATTTGAATCATAATTGGTATAATAGGTTGTATTAATCTTAAATACTGTTCTTTATCAGCAAAATCTGTCATTCTCATTTTTCCATCAGTCGCTTATATTTCCATCTTGGAATGGATGAATTGACAAGAATTCGTAATCAAGATTTGTAACAAAAATTAAAGGATGAATGTCCCTATTTTCAAATTGAATATAGGAATAAATAAATACTATTCTTAGATTTCCTCAAAGTTATCTATTTTAAGCCATCCTTCGCTACCACTGGCAATTCTTATTTTTTGCCATTTTGCACTTTTCTCTAATAAAAATATCTTTGTGCCTTGGTGTAATATGAATATTGTACTGCTTTTATTGTCGGGAGCGCTTTTTATATCTATTGTAGGCGTGAAAACAATTGCTGAATTATGTGTAGTTTTTTCTTTATAACTATCATATCCAATAAAACCACTTACAAATGTTAAAATTAGAAATACTATAGCTATTGAAAACCAAAGTTGCTTCTTTCTATTAATAGTGAAGAATGTAATAACAAATACCAACATAATGATAAATAGGATAATGTTGATGGTAGTCCATTGCTTCTCGCTAAAACTATTTCGTAGGTTTATATATATGGTTTTAAGAAAAAATTCTGGTATTATCTCAACTTTATCAGCAATATGGGTATTAGCTAATTCTATATTGTAAATAATATCAGTATTATTTGGTTCTATTTTTCGTGCTTTCTCATAATATAGTATTGCTTTAGGAATATTATCTAATTTATAATAAGCATTCCCCATATTATAATATATATTGGCAGATTCAGTATTAGTACTAATTAAAGAATCATATACCTCAATTGCTTGTTCATAATTTCCATTATTATATGCGTCATTTGCATTCTGAAAATAAATATTCTCATTTGCAAATAACGATACAGAAATAATAAAACCTAAAAATATTGTGCTTAAAGTCTTCTTCATTATTTGCTTATTTGAGAGTTTTTTCAATTTTACTAATTACATCTATGGAGCGAACATAAATATCCTTTATTCCTTTTATCTCACTATTTGGAGCATAGCGTGCGTATTCGCAACGTTCAATAAGACCACTAATTTCAATTATACTATCATTATCAACATATTTTTCCATTAGTTTACCTTTTGCTATTTCCATGGATAGTATAGATTGATCAATGGTGAATTTGTCAGCAAGGTATCCCCATAATGATTTCGATGTTTCTTCATAAAATAAAGTCTCATTATTTTCTTCCATAGCTTTTTTAGCAACTTTCAGACGTTTCTTAGCCATTTTTGTTGCTTTTTTATGTCGCATTAGTGATTTATTGCTAAATTTTTCTTCCTGCTTTTTAAATAATATAATTAGTAAAATAGCAAAAATAGGGGATAATGCCATCCATATAATATGTGCCCACGAATTGAATTTATGATCTCCAATTTTAGTGGTCTCTCCAATATTAGAATTTATATGGTGTATGTCTTTACCTACATATTTTATTTCATCACGACTTACTGCAACACCTATATTCGAATTATTACTGCCTCCTTCACCTGGTATTACTTCTATGCTAATGTCATTAGATTCGCAGCTTTCGTACTTCTTAGTTTTTGGATTGAAATATGTAAATCCAAAACTAGGAATTGTGAAATCACCTTCATTGCCTGGTATTATTAGGTATTCGTAACTCTTAGAACCACTAACGCCAGAGGTAGTTCTTTTAATGCTTTTAGATATTTTAGGATCGTAAATCTCAAAGTCTGGAGGAAAATTTATTTTTGGAACCTCCAAGAGTTCAATATTTCCTTTTCCTTGTATTTTTACTTTAAGATTTAGTGCATCATTGGTTTTTAATTTATTTTTATCAACCGTAGCTGTCATTTTAAAATTACCTACAATTCCAATAAAATTTGAAGGTTTATTACTAGGAAGAGGCTTTATATTTATCTTTATTTTTGGCGATTTTAATTTTAGCTCCTTATTATCGTAATATCGTACAGTATTGCCATACATCATTTGCTCCATACGGTCGCGCGCACGCCTACTCTTTACTATTTGAACAATAACCTCCAAATCAAAATTGCCAATTTCTAAGCTTCCACTTTTCTGAGGGAAAAGAATTGATTTTTTAAGAATTACAACATTATACTTAACTCCATTAATTACTTCTGTGGATAGTTTTATATCTCCAATATCAATATTTTCTTTATAAAAATTTGTTAGTGTAGGCTCTTTGAAATCTGTAATATTGGCAATGTTTTCTTTAGAATATAATTTCTGAGTAAGTATAATAGGCTCGCCCATATAAGCGTTTTTTGTACTTACTAATGATTTAATAAAAACCTTTCCTTTGGGTTTAAAGTCGGAATTTGTAATTTCTTTAGGGCTATTTTTTGGAGCATCATTCTTTATTACCTCTATTTTCTTTTCTGCAGATTTGTATATTTTATTTTCAATCTCTATTTTTGCAGCAGGAATCACAAATGTGCCAGCTTTATTTGAGCGTAAATAGTATGTATATGTTTTTTTGCTAGTACGGCTTGTGCGCCCGTTTACTATGGACATGCTTGTTTGAGAGCTTACACTTGGGCCTCCCAAAAGTTGGAAGTTAGTAAATTTAACTCCCTTAAAATCTCCATCCTTATTGCAAGAGTATGTAACCCTAAATTGCTCATTTTGCCTTACTTGAGAAGGAGCGTCAATAGTAAAGCTTACTGTTTGCCCTGCTAAAGATAATGCGCTTACTATTAGAATTAAGCTTAATACTATGTTTTTATAAGTTCTCAACATATTGTTTTTATAATCAATACTATTACCAATCTTTTTCTGTTTTAACAGCCTTTACTCTGGCTTTTTGCTTCTCCAATTTCTCCTTAGTTTCTTTCTCCTTTTCAGCTACAGCACGTAATAATCTTTCTGTCTCCTTTTTATCCAATTTACGATTCTGCTCTTCACCCTTTTTATCTTCTTCTTTATCCTCTTCTTTATCTTCTTTATCGCTATCTCCTTTATCCTCGTCCTTATCTTTATCTTTATCCTTGTCCTTATCTTTATTGTCTTTATTTTCCTTATCTTCTTGTTTTTCTTGCTGGTTTTTCAAATTTGTAGCATAAATAAGATTATAGCGAGTATCATTCATTTCTGGTTTTAATCGTAGTGCATTCTTATAATCTTCAATACTTCCCTCTAAATCTTTATTTGCTAATTTTGCATTTGCCAAATTATGAAAAATATTGGCTTTCATAGTCTTGTCGGGAGTATCTTTTATTAGATCTTCGTATGCTTCCATTGCTTCTTCATATCTTTCTTGTTTGAAAAGAGTATTAGCCAAGTTATACTTTGCTTTAAAATTGCCATTATCCTCCAATAGTGCACTATGATATTTCTCTTCTGATGCTATAAAATTACTATCGGCATATGCGCTATTACCAGTTCTAATGAGCTTGGTAGCCTTCATGCTATTTTGTGCTTGCACCGCGTTATAGCTTGAAATCAAAGCAAAAGAGAATAGAATTATATATTTTATTTTTTTCATTTATTAATTTCTTTTATCAAATATTTTAGAAATATTAAACCTTGATTTCTTTTCGGTAATAAGTAGTTCTATAATTAGTAATAAAATACTAATAG